>SMXL01000004.1 GCA_004356385.1 Bacteroidota bacterium | reverse complement strand
GTTCCAGTGGCGCGGGTGAAGCCGAACGCCTTCGATCGCGATCGTCGCCCGCTCTTTTTTATGGCGAACAACGAGGTAGAGGGGTACGTGCCCCTTGGCATTCTTTTTGGAATTCCACGGAGCAATTCTTACTGTTGCCACGCGTGCGGAGAGTTAATAGTGTGCAAATATTGGTGACGCCCAAGGTGACGCTTTCTCACCGGATTAGCAAATCGCTTGACTGGGATTGGAAGGATAATCGACCTATATGATCTAATTTGGCGCGAAATACAGCCAACCCTATGCGAGACCAAGTGAGCCGTGCATTACCTCCCTCTCCGCACCACGAAAAAGGCCCGGCAAGTCACGCTTGCTGGGCCTTTCCACTTAGTTGTGTGTGAAGCTTGCCTCAACAAGACTCTCAGAAGATGCGCTGTATCGATCGAGAACTGGTGAAAGCGCTGGTACCAACGATTAGGTGACAGACCGATTTTCCATTTCGGCGATAATAAATCCGGCGGCGTCGAACAGAGCCGTCAGCCAGGATACAAGCCCCTGTCCCACTATTCCGTCAGGATCGCGGGCGGGATCGTAGATGGTTATTTCCATTCCGACAGCTCGCGAATCCTGAATGAGAGGTAGCACTAGAGTGGAGAGTTCCTCGTACGACATTCCTCCTGGTGCCGGAGAATCCACGCAGGGCATGACGTCTGTAGCCAGCACATCGACGTCAAGATGAATCCAAAATCCGTCCGTCGGGGTCTCGCCCATCACTTCGAGTATTTGTTCGGCCACGTGGTCGGACCCCATCTCTCTGCAAGCATTCAGATCAAACTGACGGATGGACGATTCATCAAGGGCGCGAGCTTCCTCTTTTCCACCGTCATCTTCGTCTCGAAATCCTACGACGACGACCGCACTGTCTTTTACGAGCGATTTAAATTCACCAAAACGTGTTAGGCTTTCGGGACCACGACCTGTCACCAACGCGAGATCCATTCCTGCCGCCCCAGCAGAAGTGGACATTTCTGGGTCCTGAAAATCTCGATGTCCGTCGATGAACACAAGACCATAGTTCCCTTTGCGTCTGAGACCAAGCATTGTGCCGAGCAGGATGCTGCAATCACCCCCAACTACGAGAAGAAAAGTGTCGTCAGAAACAAGATCTTTGACGGATCCAGCGAGTCGTTCCGAATAGGCACGGATGCTAGCCGCGTTTCGCACGCCTGTTTCCGGATCGATTGCCGGTGAATAGGCCAGAGGCGGTACGGTACCTCGGTCAATGGCATTGAGGTCACCCACCAGCCCCAACATTTTCAGAGCTACCGGCATCCGGTCGACTCCTGGTTCCTCATCTGCCGCCGGTGGCATGAGGCCGAGATTACTCGGGGCGCTAAGCAGGGTAATGGTTCGAGGCATCAATGGCGTCGGTCGATCTCGTCATTCGTGGAAACAAACGCGGCTCTTTGGCGAATTAAGGTTCCCCGTGATCCAAATGTGTGACCTGAATACCCCAATGCGAAGAATGTACTCTTTATTGGGTTCCAGGTGCATATCGATTCCACTTTACATCCGCAAAACTCAAAATGCAAACGACATGACAACGCGAGCCCGAGTTAGGCTAACCTTTTCCCTCATTTTCTTCTTTTTTGCTGGAAGTTCGTTCGGACAAACCAGATTTTCCGAGCAATTGATGTCTGCTGCCGGCTTTGGTGGGGCGATCGCCGTAGGAGAGCAAGGCGTTTTTGTTGGCTCGGCACCCGTCGGTTGGCAGACCGGTAATGAGCCCCCCGGAACGGTGTTTCTTTACACACAAAACTCCGACGGTTACTGGGTTGAGTCGGCTGGCATCAAAGCAAACGACGGAATTGTAGGGGATGACTTCGGTCGATCGGTCTTGCTGGAAGGCGGTATGTTGATTGTTGGCGCGCCGGGTGCGACCGCTGCCTATGTGTTCGAAGAGGATGAGGCGGGCGCTTGGATTCAGACCGGCAAGCTCATTCCTTCGTCGGTTGGTGAAGGCGCCGAGTTCGGAGGCGCTTATGCACGAGGTGGGTTACGGACGGGAAATATCGCCATCGTAGGCGACCGAATCGCGGTCTCATCTTATAGCGCTGACGCCCTGCAAGGCGCGGTTCACGTTTTTGCAAAATCTGGTGGCTCTTGGAGGGAAGAAGCCATTCTGACTCCAAATGACCCCGTTGAGCAGGAGGGCTTTGCGTGGACCGTGGTTTCAGACGGCCATCAGATCTTCGTAGGCGCGAATGTGGCCGAAGAGAGAGCGGGTGCGGTGTATGTCTTCGGAATGGATGGCGAAAACTGGGCGCAAATGGATCGTTTCTCGAGCTCTGAAATTAACGGCACTGCAAGGTTTGGAACGTCGATGGCAGTGCGAGACGGAAAGCTTTACGTTTCGGCACCGTCGTTCGAAACGAGCGGTACCGTGTTCGTTTTTGAACAGGCCGACGATTCAGGAAGCTGGAGTCAATCCGATCGCCTCAGCCAGAGTGAACCGGAAGACGGAGCTCGAACCAGCAGCGGATTTGGTAGCGGCCTGGCCGTTTCGGCGGAGCATCTACTGGTTGGGGCGAGAAGTAATGTGTTTATTTACGAGACGACTGATTTGATGGCTTCAGCCAGTCAAATCAGCGCACCGGACCAGCGCAGCCAGCGGGGATTCGGTATCGGACTCGGAATTTACGGCAACGTAGCCGTGGTTGGATCGCCGAGCGCGGATTACGAGTCGGGCATCGCCACACTTTACGAGCGAGACGTCGCGACCGGCGAATGGCAACGGGCATCGACACTGGAGAGTGAATTGGTCTATCTCGAATCCATCTCTGGCGATCAGATTGACTGTGAGGAAGGCATCGCTGAAGGGTTCGACTGCGACAACGTGGACCTAGTCTCTTTTCTCTCGGTGGGCGAATTGGCCACCGAACGGGGCGTGAAAATGACGGATCTATGGGGTTGGGAAGACCCGGATACGGGGAAAGAATGGGTCCTTCAGGCGCGGACGGAAGGGGTCGCATTCGTGGACATCAGCAATCCGAGTTATCCGATCTATGTCGGACAGCTTCTCAAAACGGAGGGCTCGCCCGGCGCTGCCTGGCGCGATGTAAAAGTCTACAAAGACCATGCATTCATTGTAGCGGACGGCTCCGAAGCGCACGGTGTTCAGGTATTTGACCTACGGCAGCTTCGCGACGTTGACCCTGATGAGATGCCCGTCACATTCGAGGAGACGACCCGGTACACCGGCGTAAACAGCACACATAATATCGTGATCAACGAAGCAACCGGATTCGCCTATGCAGTCGGGAATCGCGCAGGGGGCAATACATGCGGCGGTCAGCTTCATATGATCAACATTCAAGATCCGGCCAATCCGACGTTTGCAGGATGCTACTCGTTTGAGGAGGCAGGTGGGACCCACGATTCTCAGTGCGTCATTTACGAGGGAAGGGACACGCGTTATCGGGGAAGAGAGATTTGCTTCAACTCAAACGGCTCGATGTTCATCATTGCCGACGTCACGGATAAAGACAATCCCCTGACGCTCGCGACCACAGAATATCCAAACCAGAATTACACCCATCAGGGTTGGCTCAGCGAAGACCACAATTACTTCTACATGAATGATGAACTGGATGAAATGAACAATGCCGTTTCGCATACACGCACGCTCATTTGGGACGTTCAGGACCTGGAGGATCCGTCCCTGGCACGTGAGTACTTCCTGGACTCAAAAGCGAGCGACCATAATCTTTACATTCGGGGCAATTTCATGTATCAGTCAAATTACCAGGCCGGACTCCGTATTCTGGATATATCCGACCCACTGAATCCCATTGAGGTAGGTCATTTTGACACCGCGCCCTACGCCGAGGACGCACCCGGGTTTGGAGGATCGTGGAGCAATTATCCGTTCTTCAGGAGCGGTATTATTGCTGTGAGCAGTCGGAACGAGGGTCTTTTCCTGTTGCGAAAGCGCGAAGTGGATCTGTAATTATTGCTCGGTGGCCAAACTTGAGCCAAGAGAGGGGTAACAGACCCCTACGGTTCGTCACTTTGCCCGTTCAAACCTTTCGCGTCTCCCAGTTTTTCTCAGATTATTACTGTCCCTTTATTGGTGGTGCCCCTACGGTCTGAATAGACGATTCCAGCCCGCTCATAACGGTTTGAATGAATTCGTCCAATTCGGCTCTCAAAGAGAGCAACTCGGCTCTTCCTGTCTCGACCGCCTGCCGGTGCATCTCTGTCGGACCATAGGTAGTACTCAGCCCTCGGGATCCAACGGACAACCTCGTCTGCGGGGAGGGAGGATTGCGCTCCCCTATCTCACTCTTAGAACGATTTCCACGTACTCTCCGATCGAGACCGTGCAGCGTCTCCTGGGCTGACTGAAGTTGTTGTGTGAGGTCTATCGAAGGACGTTTGGCTCGAGCAACCGCGGTCATCATGGCCTCGACTTTGTCCACCTGCTCTTCCATTAAGTCGGAAAACCGGGCCATCTGATTCTGTAGTTCCGCAAGCTGCTCCTGGAACGCCAAAATCTCATCAGGCGATGCCCCTTTCAGGGTGGATTCGTGAAGAGGTACCACATCAAAAGAAATGGGGCCGTCCAGTTCAGTGACCATTCCTCCAGCGGTTTTAGTGAGCGTCGCTGTGTAAGGACCCGGCGTCGCCAGATAACCCGTGTTATCGGATGATTGACCCGGCTCAATGAGGCTTCTTGACATATATCGAAGATTCCAATTCACCCTATGAAAACCCGCTGATGTTTCGCCGATCACTCGTTGGACAACGTCACCAGAAGTATCACGAACAACGATTTCGATTTTATCATCCACTTCGTTGCGTTCGGCATCGAGTGCTTCCCAGCCAGGAAATTCTATATCCCCTTCAACAACAGCCTCTTCCTTTTCTTTTCTTCGAGCCGATAACGTAGTCGATCCCTCCCTGAGATAATAGGTGAACGTTGCACCGAACTCAGGATTCGGAGCCGCATAATAACTTCCGCCCTGAGATCCTCCCGCTACGTCCTTAGGGAGATACAACCACGCCGGTTTCGTCGGGAAAAGAACCGCGTCTTGAGCGAGCATTTCTACGTTTACATCGCGTAAGGGCGTGTAGTCATCCAAAATAAAAAATCCTCGTCCAAACGACGCGGCGACCAGATCATTTTCCCGGCGTTGAATCGTGATGTCTCTGAATGAAATGGTCGGGGAGTCTCCATTCAACTTCATCCACTCCGTGCCCCCATCAACCGTGAAGTAAATACCGAACTCGGTAGCGGCGAACAATAAATCTGAATTGACATGATCCTGGACCAGTCGCCAGATAAGGGTTCGTTCCGGGAGGTTTCCAACAATGGACGACCACGACGCTCCTCTGTCCGTACTTTTGATGAGATACGGATTAAGGTCTCCGTATTTATGATTGTCCAGAGCCGCGTACACCACATTCGAGTCAAACAGATCAGCATACAGGTTGTTAACGAAGGCCGTTTCAGGTATTCCGCGAATACTCCCAACGTCGACCCGCCTCCAGCTGCTGCCATCGTCTTCGCTTATCTGGATGATGCCGTCGTCTGTACCCGCATAGATGAGGCCAGCCTGTAGCGGAGATTCGGCCAAAGATGATATCGTATTGTAGACGGACATGGCGCCGACGTCCCAGGAGTTATCCCAGCTCTGCACGCGATCCATAATTGGTAGCTCAAACCGTTCCTGGTTACGAGTCAAATCGCCTGAGATGGCACTCCAGCTGTCACCTCGGTTGGTCGATTTCCATACCCGATATGATCCGAAATAAAGGGTAGACGGCGAATGGGGACTGATGACAATGGGCGCGTCCCAATTGAATCGTTCGAACGGATCACCTTCTTCGGATTGAGGCTGGATATATACCTGTTCTCCTGTCGCTCGATCAACGCGATGTAATCCTCCTTGCTGCGTCTCAGCGTAGATAATGTTCGGATTTCCCGGTTCTACCGCGGATTGATGTCCATCCGATCCAAGGGTTTTAAACCAGTCCGCGTTTCTAATTCCATGTCGATTGTCAGTCCGGGACGGCCCCCCGTGAGATCCGTTGTCCTGCGTTCCACCAAATACGTTATAAAAGGGGAGCGCATCATCCACGGCCACTTTGTAATACTGCGTGATCGGCATGTTTTCAATGAAGTGCCAAGTGTCCGTGTTATCGAAACTTTCAAAGAGACCGCCGTCGGATCCGACAAGTAAATAGTTCGGGTCATCTGCGCGAAATGCAATCGCGTGATTATCGCCGTGTTTCGCGGATTCATTCATGCGCGAAAATGTTCTGCCGTGATCCTCCGATACCTGCATTCTTGCATCCATGAGATATAATCTACCGTCCGAATGCGGTGAGGTGTAAAGCTCCTGGTAGTAGTGAGGGCCCGTAGCACCGGAAACGGCGTCCGACATTTTCGTCCAGGATTCTCCTCGATTCCTCGACATGTATAAACCGCCCGTTTTCCGATCCAATTCGATCGCGGCGTAAATCTGGTCCGGGTTGTGATATGATATCGCGAGTCCAATTTTCCCCAGGTTGGAGTCCGGGAGACCGCTGGTGGATTTGAGCCACGTTTCTCCTCCGTCGGTACTCTTATGAATACCCGAGCCAGGTCCGCCACCCATGTATGAGGCTACATTTCTGTGCCGCTGCCAGGTGGACGCATACATCACGTCGGGATTTCTAGGGTCCATAATGATATCGGTAACGCCGATCCACTCGTCGTCGCCGAGTTTTTTCTCCCATGTCTGGCCACCGTCAATAGACTTGTAAAGGCCACGTTCTCCTCCTGAATTCCAGAGAGGGCCTTGCGCAGCGACGAAAATGATGTCGGAGTTTTTCGGGTGAACAATGATTTTGGAGATGTGTTGACTCTCCTTCAATCCCACGTTTTCCCAGCTTATTCCGGCGTCCGTGCTTTTGTATACCCCATCCCCGTACCCGACATGGCGGCCGCCAACATTTTCTCCCGTTCCAACCCAGACCGTATGTCGATTACTGGGATCGAGGGTGATTGCGCCTGTCGAATAGGAGCCCTGACCGTCGAAGACAGACTTCCAAGTAGTCCCGGCGTTCTCTGTTTTCCAAACACCACCAGAACCGACCGCTACGTACCAGATGCTGTCGTTTTCGGGGTCGATCGCAATATCAGCAATTCGACCTGACGTGAACGCAGGCCCAATATTTCTAAGTTCAAGCGCGTCGAAGTTTGTCTTAAGCAAAAGAGAATCATTGTCTTGCGCGAAGAGTGGAACTACAAACAACAGAGCCAGGAAAAGACCAGAGCAAGATTTGGAATTCATAACGGTATGCCTGAAAAGGTGGGATGATCAACGAAGCGGAAAGTAAAGCCTATGGCACCAGAAATGCTGCTTTGATTGGCTGTGATGCAATCTCGGAGCATATGTCTTTCCACTCATGTCAGGTCCTATCCAACTGGATGGGTCGTTCTCACGGTTCACTGGAGTAAGCACTGTCGGCTAACATTCTAGCAAATACTTTCGATTTCTCGTCAGAAGCGGTATTGTTAGTCCGAATTTCAGCTTT
This sequence comes from Bacteroidota bacterium, assembly GCA_004356385.1. The sequence continues at coordinate 7,416 of SMXL01000004.1, read as the reverse complement.
GCATAGATGCCTCAGATAGTTTCGCGATCCGCTTTTCTTTTTGGCCTCCTGACGATCCTTGTTTCTGCGCCCGCTTTTTCTCAGCAAGCGCTCATTCGCGGATTCGTTTCAGACGGTTCTACCGAGCAGACCATGCAGGGCGCTTCCGTTACGTTATTCTCGAATAACGTTGTCATAAAAGGGGTCGTGAGCGATGCCGACGGCTACTTTTTGATCAATCGCATTACACCTGGCACCTATACGTTTCAGGTTTCATTCATCGGATTTAAATCTTTCGAAGAAGAGCTGGAAATACAGCCCGGATCGGTGATTGAACGCACGGTCCTTCTTTCTCCGATTCAGTTGGAAATTGGAGAAGTGATCGTGGAGGCAGAAGCCGAGGGGGGTGCGACGGCCGTCATTGCTGGCCTCGAAACGGTCGTCCCCGCAGATATAGCGAGGGTACCTGTTCCGGGCGTATCGGGAGACCTGGCAGGCTACCTGCAGACCTTGCCCGGTGTGGTCATCCAAGGCGATCGAGGGGGGCAGATTTTTGTAAGAGGCGGTGCGGTTGATCAGAATTTGGCGCTGTTGGACGGATTGCCCGTTTACATGCCGTTTCACATTCTGAGCTTTTATTCTGCATTTCCTGAGGATATTGTAAACCGTGTAGACTTCTATACGGGCGGATTCGGTGCTGAATACGGATCGCGGGTTTCTTCCATCATTGATGTGAAAGCCAGAAATGGAAACAAGCAAAACATAGCCGGGGCCGTGGGTTTTGCTCCGTTTCTGAGTGAAGCCCGATTCGAAGGACCCATCATCCGCAACCGGGCCTCGCTGATTGTCAATCTCAGGCAATCCTTTATCGAAGAGCTCTTCCCGAATCTACTAGGGCAGCGCATGCCGTATCGATTCGGTGATCGCTTTGCCAAACTACACACGCTGATCGGCAGTTCGCATTCGCTGTCGCTTATGATCCTTGATACCGATGACCGAGGGGACATCGCAGGGACGAAAAAGACGTTCGACGGGGAGACTCTTTCGTCCATCAAAACAGACAGCACGGAGGTTTCCTGGACGAATCAGGTGTATGGGGGGACGTATGAATTCCAGTCCAACCGAATCCCTCTCGTCGTCCGGCTGACGGCGGGCTGGTCGTTCATGAACAATGAATTCGGGCCAAAGGATGCCCCGGAGCGGATCACAGACGTAGAGAGCTTCGATTTAAAACTTTATGCATCTTGGCTCCTGAAAGCAGGAACCATCGATTTTGGATTCTCGCGGAGAAAATCTACGCTCTCGTATGAGCTGGATGGACTTTTTCAGGATTTCACGACCGCGTCTGAGGATCTCACAGAAGTCGAGGCGTTCGTTTCGACGAATCTCTCTGTTGCAAAGGAAAAATTGACTATCAATCCGGGGGTTCACATGTATGCTCTGACGGATCGAAGTCGATCGTGGCTCGAGCCTCGGTTTAGAATGTCGTGGTATCCTCTTGGCCGGACAGGATCACTCACGCTGCACGGGGCGTGGGGAGTCTATCACCAGGCAACCGTTGGATTGAACGACGAACGGGATCTCGGAAATCAGTTCACCGCTTGGGTGGTCACGCCCGATGACGGAGACATCCCGCAGTCGATACATACGATTGCCGGCGTGTCGTATCGGTTTGCACCGTGGTTGAATGTGGCGGTGGAGGGGTTCTACAAGAAATACGACGAGCTTTCGGTGCCCATCTTCAGTTCCTTTCCCAGTTTTACGACAGCGCTTCAGTCAGCAGACGGGGTAGCCAAGGGTGTTGACATTCGGATTGACATGCAGAACCGCCCGTTCATAGAGAACACGACACTGTCCGGTTATCTCACCTATGGGTTCGCCGAAGTGGAGTACGATTCGGGGGGGCTTATTTACCATCCGGGCCATGATCGGCGTCACCAATTGAATGCCTTGGTAACCGCGGATCTACGTGAGGTATCGCTGACTGTGCAATTCCAATACGGATCGGGACTGCCCTTTACCGAGTCGGGTGGTTTTGACAAATGGTATCTTCTGACGCCGGATGTCGATGTGGCTTCCGAGCCCGGGCAAGATCGAATTCTCTATTCGTCGCCTTTTGAAGGACGTCAGCCAACCTATTCCAGGATGGACGTGTGGCTTGAGAAACGAATCGAACACGGCAGGAATGTGACCACGCTTCGGGCGGGAGTCGTGAATCTTCTCAATCGGGATAACCTATTCTACTACGACCTTTTCGAATTCAGACGGGTCGATCAGCTTCCTCTGATTCCTTCGATCGGCGTGAAGTTCGAGCTTCGGTAAGGCACTCGAGCTCAGTCTGGGAAAAGCGACGCATCGATCCCCGGGATGACTTTCAGGGCGTTTCGGTAGTAGAGGTGGCGAATCACATCGTCCGGAAGATCGAGCCCATATAATTTCCAGTGGGCGTGCCGTTTTCGATAGTAGTCAAAAAATTCGTCTGCGGTTTCAAACGTTCTGAAATAGACCCGGTACTCGTCCATGGCCCAGTGATCCTTTCCAAACATGACACGCTCTTTGTTGTCGATCAGGAATTGCCGGGCGGCCCGCGGTTGGCGCCCCAGCTCGGCGAGCACAGCCCCCAGTTCCGTATACATGTTTGGAAATTCCTCCATGAGCGCCGTCATGCCCGCCAGATCATTTCCGTACCAACCGAGATGGGCGTTGATGAATGTGGTGCCCGGGTGCTTTCGGAAGATGTTGTGCTGCTGGGCCATCGTCTCCTCCCAAGAAGGATATTCGTCCGGGTCCCGGTAGCGACCCGGGCGCTGCTTCAACTCCAGCCACCGTTCGTTGTAACGGTCTCGCGGTGACCAGAATGGAGACGGCTCTCCCGTATGAATGAGGACGGGAATTCCCAGTTCGCCGCAAAGTGCCCAAACCGGGTCAATTCTCGGGTCGTCGACCGCGACTCTATTTCCCTCGGAATCTTTTGTCGACAGTCCCAGGCTCTTGTAGATTTTTAAACCCTGCGCGCCATTGGCTACGTCTTCTCTTAACTGCGCTACTGCACGATCCGTCCACCCCGGCTTGTCGATTCCGTCAAAATCAACATTTGCGAAAACGATAAAGCGAGATGGATATCTTCCCTGCATGGCCTCAACGGTGGCCTTGAGTCGATCTCCGATACCGCCACTCAGATTGACGGCGACGGCCATGTTTATGGAATCCATCTGGGCGACGACATCAGCCATTTGTTTATCCGAGTAGCTTGCAGCCCTAAAGTGATGGCTGTGCACATCGACGAACGGATATTTCGCCATCTCGATGGGATGTGCGGATACTTTCAGGGTTGATTCGGGTTCGTATTCCTCAATGGACATGGACTTCAACTGCTCCTGCGAACACGCCGGAAGGGCGATCAAGCCGATGATTATGAAAAGCAAGAGTCGTTTTGACATCAGTCTGGACGTTCTGGGAAATAGTGGAGTGGGAACTAGCAGAAATTTAGCAGAAAAGAACCAATCGGATGACGTCGGGTTCACGCACGCGCACCTCCTAACAGGATTTCGACGGTCTCGTTTCCAAGGATTGCATCCATAAGGCCAGTATACGGATGGACGACATCATCACGAATGAACTGCAGTTCAAGCTAGAGTCTGAGTTCGAACCCACCGGAGATCAACCTCGCGCAATCGCTGAGTTGACCGAAGGTATTCTTCGCGGTGATACGCAGCAAACGTTGTTGGGAGCAACGGGGACCGGGAAAACGTTTTCGATCTCCCACATGATTCAGAATTTGAATCGCCCCACTCTGGTGATGAGTCACAACAAGACGCTTGCGGCTCAGCTTTACGCCGAGTTCAAACACTTCTTTCCCGAGAACGCAGTCGAGTTCTTTATTTCGTATTACGACTATTATCAGCCGGAGGCCTACATCGTCCACTCGGATACATACATCGAGAAGGACATGTCGGTTAACGAGCGGATCGATCGGTTGCGTCTCAAGACGACCAGTTCGCTGATCTCTGGAAGGCCCGATGTCATCGTGGTCGCCAGTGTATCGTGCATATATGGACTGGGATCACCGGACGAGTACCGCTCACAGATCGTTCAGATCAACGAAGGGGTAGAAATCGAGCGAAACGAAATGCTCCGCGGCCTGATCTCGATCTTCTACAAGCGGAACGACATCGAATTTGTCCCGGGTACGTTTCGGGTTCGCGGCGATGTGGTTGAAATATTTCCCGCCTATTTGGAGGATCAGGCGTATCGGATCGAATTCTGGGGCGACACGATTGAAAAAATAAGCGTGTTTGAGCCGTTTACAGGGAAGGAAATCAGATCAGAAAAGATTTTGACGGTCTATCCGGCCAAAATTTTCGTGACGCCCAAGGATAAATTGGACGAAGCCATCAAGACGATCGAAGAAGAGCTCAGGTGGCGGCTCGCAGTGCAGCGCGAAAACGGAATGATTCTCGAGGCCCATCGACTTGAGCAACGGACTCTCTTCGATATTGAGATGCTTCGGGAAGTCGGGTATTGTTCGGGCGTCGAGAACTACTCGCGACATCTGACGGGCCGTGCACCGGGAGAGCGGCCTTATTGCCTGCTCGATTATTTTCGAGATGACTTCATTACCGTTATCGACGAAAGCCATGTCACATTGCCTCAGGTCAGGGCGATGTACAACGGCGACCGGGCCAGAAAACTCACACTGGTCGAGCACGGATTCCGGCTGCCTTCCGCTCTGGACAATCGTCCGATGACGTTTGAAGAGTTCGAGGCAAAAACAGGTCAAATGGTCTACGCCAGTGCCACTCCCGGCGATTATGAGCTGGAATTGTGCGGCGGCGTGTTCGTCGAGCAGGTCATTCGACCGACCGGTATTACCGATCCTGAAGTAGAAGTGCGGCCCACGAAGAATCAGATCGATGATTTGTTGGAAGAAATTCGAGTCGTAACGGAGAGAAATGAGCGCACCTTGGTGACGACGCTCACTAAACGGATGGCGGAGGACCTGGCCGATTATCTGGATTCGTATGGCCTTCTTGTCCGGTATCTCCACTCTGATATCGCGGCGCTGGATCGAGTCGAGATTCTTCGGGGGCTTCGCCTCGGCGAATTCGATGTACTGATTGGGGTCAATTTGCTCCGGGAAGGCTTGGATTTACCGGAAGTATCTCTTGTAGCCATAATGGACGCCGATAAGGAAGGATTTCTGCGGAGCGATCGATCCCTCATTCAGACTGCCGGGCGGGCGGCTAGAAATGTCAATAGCAAGATCATCATGTACGCCGACAAGATGACCGGGTCGATGCAGCGGATGATGGATGAAACCGATCGTCGGCGCGAAATCCAGAGAGCCTACAACGAGGCCCATGGAATCATTCCGACGACGATTCGAAAATCGATTGATCAGATTATGGAAGGGACGGTGATTGCCGAGGAGAAAGCGAAGGGCGGAGGACCCGCTACCCGCTATTATAGCGGTCCGGATCAATTGAAGGCGGTCGCCGACCCGGTTCTGAAATACCTGACAGACGACCAGAAGAGGGATCTGATGGTTCAGCTCAGGAAGGAGATGGAGGAGGCAGCGGAGAAGCTGAAATTCGAAAAGGCGGCCGAGATTCGAGATACCATCGCGCAACTTGAAAAGGATCTGGATGAGAAATGAGCTTTTCAGAGGGGCGTGTTTTGTGGGGTTGATCGTTTTGCTCGCGATTCTTCCGATTGGATTGACGTGGGCTCAGGGGGTATCGATGGGGAGCCAGGAACGGCCGGCGGAAGTCCCGCGTGACACGGAATGTGGCCACCTTGAGTTATACTGCATGCCTCTCTATTCCACTTCACGGGCCGCCGATGCCACGGGTCGGGCCGTGCTCGCCCGGCCTCCGACACCCTTCGGCGTCGCCGTGACGAGAGAAGGCAGGCAGCGTTATCTGATCGATCTAACCATTGAAGGACTCCCGCCGCCTGAGGACCTCGGCCCCTATACAACCTATGTTGTCTGGGCGACGACGCCTGAGTTGAAACCAATCTTTAACCTGGGCATCGTGGGGAACGGGCGATTCGAAACAGGGGAGGTCTCCCTCAACAAGTTTCTGATATTTGTCAGCGCGGAGCCGGGACCTGGAGGAACGGAACGCAAGGGTCCGCTTGTTCTTCGAGGGAGATCTGCGAGTAACAGGATGGAGGCCCACGGCGCTTTTCGGATCGCGTCCATCGGAATAGCAGTGGGCTCAGTAGGGTCTGAATCCGAACTAGATGAAGCGGCCCACCGCCATGCGAGTGAAAAAGACGAGTGGCCGCCACCCCCCATGCACCCGCTCGTTTCGATGATGCCGGGTATGGAGCGGTTACGTCCGTTTGGGGAGAGTTGGGCGCTGGAGCGAACAGATGTGGTAGACGCTCCACCGGCCAAACCTAGACAGGTTCACCGGATGGCAGATGGCGACTCTTTGGTGCTCCGTGCGGGCCCGGTTCTGAAGACGGTCGGCGGAAAAACGTTTTTGATGTACGGATACAACGATCAGATCCCCGGTCCCGTGATCGAAGTGCAGCAGGCGACGACCATCGTCGTCGATTTTATAAACGACACCGCTTATCCCAGCTCGATTCACTGGCACGGTCTTCGGCATGACAATCGATTCGATGGGGTTCCAGGGGTTACTCAGGATGCGGTCGATCCAGGGGATTCGTTTCGGTATCTCGTGCACTTTCCAGATGCCGGGATTTACTGGTACCACCCGCACCATCGAGAAGACATTCAGCAGGATCTGGGACTGGCGGGCAACCTGTTGGTTCGATCGTTGGATCCGAATTATCTCTCGGCGGTCGATCACGAGGAAATACTGATACTCGACGATTTTCTCGTTTCGGATTCAACGGTTGTGCCTTTCGGCGGAACGTCCGCCAATTATATGTTGATGGGCCGATTCGGAAACACACTTCTCGTGAATGGAGAGACTCGCTACAGCCTGACAGTGAACGTGGGAGATGTGGCCCGGTTTTTTATCACGAATGTGTCCAATACGCGAACCTTTAACCTGTCGCTCGATGGTCACGCAATGAAAGTCGTAGCCTCGGATATTGGTCGATTTGAAAAGGAAACGTGGGCAGAAAGCGCAGCAATTGCACCCGCAGAACGTTACGTCGTCGACATTCGATTCGAAGAGGAGGGATCGTACGCACTGGTAAACAGGATTCAGTCCATCAATCATCAGCTGGGTGTCTTTTTCCCCGAGATCGACACGCTGGGGGTGGTTGTGGTACGGGCCAGAGATCGAGCGGATGAGCGGGGCGCCGCGTCGCGTGGTCTTTCGGAAAGAGCGGTCGTTTCAGAGGAAATCGACCCGTTCCGAAGATATTTCGATCGAGTGCCGGATCGCGAATTCGAGTTAACGCTTGAAACCAAAGATCTTCCGCCGGTGATTACTCAGTTCATGCGGCTCGACC
>SMXL01000051.1 GCA_004356385.1 Bacteroidota bacterium | reverse complement strand
CGCTTTCCAAGAAAGGCATAGGCCGTAACCAGGTCACCGGACATGTACTTCGGGAGAAAGAAAATGGAAACCAAAATTCTTCCCAGCAGGTATCCGATCGTCAACTGCAAGAACGTGAGCGTCCCGCCAAAAGCAACCGCCGGAATTCCGATCACCGTCAACGTACTCGTTTCGGTCGCCACGATGGAGAGACAAACGGCCCACCACGGAAGGTCTCTTCCTCCGAGGAAATAGTCCGTTGTGGATTCCTGAGTTCCGGAGAATCGGAGCCCGAACCAGATGACGGCTACGATGTAGCCGATCAGAACAATGAAATCCAGCGTTGAAAGCATGCGGATGGGTGGAGAGGCGGGCTCAGCGGCGAAGAACTAGGCGTTTAGTAGTTTAAGAAATTCGGGCTCATCGAGGATTTGAACCCCTAATTCCTCTGCTCTCGTCGCTTTCGATCCTGGATTCTCGCCCACTACGACATAGTTCGTTTTACTTGAAACACTGCTGGACACTTTTCCACCTCTCTGCTTGATTGCTTCCTGAGCCTCTTTCCTGCCCATGGATTCAAGTGTACCCGTAATTACAAAAGAGAAACTTTCGAAAGGACGAGATTCGAGTGTTAGAGAGACTTCGCTGGCAAGACGCGAGATATTTACTCCGAGTTCTTCGAAATGGTGTATCAGCGCTCGATTGTGTTCCAACGAATACCAGTCTGAGATGCTTTGAGCTATTATCGCTCCGATTCCCTCTGTTTCAAGAAGTGCGTCTGGTGAAACCTCGAACAACTCATGAGCCTCTTGAATCGTTGCAGCCAGAATCTCGGCCGTCGTCTGGCCCACATGGCGAATTCCGATTGCATATAAAAGACGCCCCAACGTTCTGCTTTTTGAGTTGGCGATTCCGTCAAGGAGATTGGATACCTTTTTGGCACCAAATCCGTCCAACTCACTCAATGCCTCTGTGCTTAATCTGTATACATCATCCAGGGTTTGAACAAGACCTGTCTCCGCTAGCTGGACAGCCAGTTTCGAGCCCAGTCCTTCTATGTCCATCGCACCTCTTGACGCAAAATGTTCCAGGAGACGAATGAACTGTGCCGGGCAGTCCGACGAGACACAGTAGAAGTCTACCTCGCCCTCCAAACGCTCCAGTTTTGTGTTACAAACCGGGCAATATTCGGGCATCGACCAGATCTCCTCAACACCTGTCCGAGCGCCCTCGACGGGCCCAAGAACCTGAGGTATCACATCTCCCGCTCTTTTTACGATAACTCTATCGCCTATGCGGATATCCCGGACTCGGATATAATCTGCGTTGTGAAGGCTTGCCTGAGTCACGGTAACACCTCCGATTTCGACGGGCTCGAGCACAGCCTCTGGCGTAATCATACCCGTTCTGCCAACGTTCACGACAATGTCGATCAACTCGGTCGTCTCTTCTCTTGCCGGGAATTTGTAGGCTACGGCCCACCGGGGTGCGTTTGAAATCGCCCCCAACTGGTCTTGACTGGATATCGAATCCACCTTGACCACAACCCCATCAATTTCATAGTCGAGAGTCTCACGCCGATCGGTCCAGGTGATGCAAAAAGCTATGGCATCGGCTATGTCTTCAAATCGAGTGGCATGTTCGTTGATCTCAAAACCCAACACTCCCAGCCATGAAAGAATCTCTGATTGACTTCCAGGTGGCTCGCCTGTCACCGGGCCAAGACTGTAGGCGAAAAAGCTCAAGTCTCGTTTTGCTGTTATACTGGAATCAAGCTGCCGAAGACTCCCGGCAGCCGTATTCCTGGGGTTGGCGTATGTCTTCTGTCCCGCAGCCGCAAGCCCGGCATTCAAGCGATCAAAGTCTGATCTCCTGAAATACACTTCACCTCGAACTTCAATGCGTGAAGGAATCGCCCCAGACGCCTCGGATCCAGCTGAAATAGAAAGCGGAATCGAAGACACGGTTCTCAGATTCGCGGTTACATCTTCGCCAACACGCCCGTTTCCCCTGGTTGCACCTCGGACCAGGGTTCCGTTTTCATACGTCAGAGCGACGGCTAATCCGTCGATTTTCAATTCGACGGTCACGGGCATTAAATCCGTCTCATCCAGGTTCAACCCCTTACGGCAGCGTTCATACCAGGCCAAAAGCGTGTCGGGGTCGAATGCGTTCGAGAGTGATAGCAATCGCTCCGGGTGCTCAACTTTCGAAAAGGCGGACAACGGTTCGGAACCCACTCGCATGGTCGGCGAATCCCCTCTCTGCAAAGCCGGATATCGTGCCTCTAGATCTCGCAGGAATTGAAATAGTCGATCGTACTCGGCGTCAGAAATCAGCGGATCGTCCTGGGCGTAATACCTGGTTGCGTGAAAGGCTACAACCTGAGTCAATTCGTTGAGTAGCGGCCCCGCATCCGCTTGCAACACGTCCTCAGGAGAAACAGTCTTTACTTTCTCGCTCAAGGCCTGCGTAGCACTCTCCTGATCGGTCATCAAGACAAGGGACGGTTTCGGGCGACTTCCTTTACGGCTAGAGAGTCCAACCATGTTTGGGCACTCTCTCTTGATAATTCTATTTGGCCGCTGCTATCAATCATCGTATCAGGGAGAAGATATCCATCCATCAAGATGTCGGCGACATCCAGTTCTCTCCTAAATATCACGTTTCTCCGGACATAAAAAGTTAACGTATCAAGATGTTCAATCCAGTAGGGTCGCAGTGAATCGGAATCTACTTTTACTCGAATTGGATCAAGTTTCTCCGTAGTAGCGATAATATCAAATCGGATAGAATCACCGAGAAGAATCCACTTTGGCTCCGGCGGAGGACCCGGTACAGGAATGATACTGTTCCCTATTTCAGTCTCTTCTACGTCGGAAGAAGAGCTCTTATTTATGAAAATCAGGATCGCCAATGCCACAACGATAAGGAGTATGAAGGGAATCAACTTTCGATTCCCAAGCAGCGCGAATATCCCGGGTTTATGAGCGACATCGGAGTCGGATTCATCTTTGTCAAAAAGACCGGGTGTCTCGGTGGTTGCTTCCAAAGCGTCCGCTAACTGAGCGTCGTCACTGTCAATCGGCTCCGACCACTCGTCGACCGGCAATCCTTCGATGTATACTCGCCGAATTCCTCCTGCGTAGGTTCCATCGAGTGCCTCGTCCAATCCGCGGCACGCCAGGTCCTCGTCTATACCCAGCACACGGGCGTAACTGGCCACCACGGATCTAATATAGACTCGATTGAAGGCTGGATGATCAACGAGAGCTGATTCGTCAAAGCGCTCAAACACATCTACCGTCAGACGCGTTGCCTTGATAATCGATTCAGGCTTTATCTTTCGGGCTTCTCGAAGGTCTCGGAGATCGGTAGCCAGTCGCCGGCCGGCATTCCGTACTTGCTCCGTGTCTGCCATACGTTGCGATCTGTTGGTTCCGCGTCAGTAAGCGAGAGCTGCTTAACAAGGTAAGCAGTTATTCAGGACCGATCAAAGTCACTGATTTATAAGGACGTAGCCGATTATTAACAACGTAATACGTATATATATGCGTCATCGTCATCCTACTCAACAACTACCTCATGAAACAGGGTTTTTTAATCGTAAGCGCCTTCCTTCTCTTGTTTTCAGCCTGTCGGGCACAGGAATCATCCGATTCGGGACCCTTCATTCTTGTGGTAACTGCCGATCCTGACGATGAAGCTATGTTTGGTGCCACCATGTATCGAGTTACACACGCTCTTGGAGGATCCGTCGATCTTGCGTTGGTTACAGATGGTGCGGGTGGATATCGATTTTCTACTCTCGCAGAAGCTATTTACAATCTCGACTTGACAGATCAAGACGTGGCCCGAACCCACCTTCCTGCAATTCGGAAAAAGGAATTGATGGCGGCAGGCGCGATTGTTGGAATCCGAAACTATTTCTTTCTCGATCAGCCCGACCAAGGTCGAACCGATGACCAGGACTCAATCATGACCTACGTCTGGGATGCCGACTTTGTCGCTGGCCGACTGGATCATATTCTCAAGAAGGAATCGTATGATTTCGTTTTTACCCACCTCCCTATTAAACCTTTTCATTCGCATCACAAAGCTGCAACCATCTTGGCAATTCAGGCGGTAGGTAGGATTCCGGAAGACCGGCGACCCGTAATATTGGGGAGTTTTGTAACAGGAATGATGGACGATGTAGTTAGTGAGTTCACCGAGCTGGAGGGGCATCCCGAAACACGAATTCGAAAGGATGCCGGCCCGTATGTTTTTGACAGGGATACGCCGCTCGGCCTGGATGATCGACTGAACTACAACATTATTGTCAACTGGCTGATCGCGGAGCACAAATCGCAAGGCACGATGCAATTGTTTTTAGGAAACACGGGAGTCGAGCGATTCTGGGTATACGATATGAACGTCTTGAACGCTGAACAGAAGACCGAAGAGTTCATGCGACGAGTACAGTCCGCCCCGCTTTCTCGATAAAGGATCCCAACTAGCGTGAACGGTAACGAGTCTATCAGATAGGGAACTCATTTGTGACTCGCTCATCGACTCGCCGTTTAACATCTTATCTTCCCTGGTCGAGCAATGTACTACCCAGAAGCAATCGCGCAACCCATTAAACAGTATTTTGAGAAGAAAATACGCCATCACGGGACTGTTGGCGACGTTAATTCTGATGCAATTTGGATGTCAGAGCGAGAAAATAGACCATTCGATGTTAGTGGGTCCGGCTGACCCGGTCAGCTTTTCGCAAGACGTCTTGCCACTATTGACGAGTTCCTGTGCCGGATCGGGGTGTCATATCGGGGAGTCGACAAGCGGTGTAAACCTTTCCAGCTATTCGCACGTCACATTGAGTCAAGGGATTCAGTATGACCGTGAAATCGTGGTTGCGTCCGACGCATCGGCCAGCCCGTTGGTCGATAAAGTTAAATTTCAGCAACCTCAATTCGGATCTCGGATGCCTCAAGGGCGGAGCCCACTTTCACATGCAGACATCGTATTGATCGAGTCTTGGATAAACGATGGCGCAGAAAATAATTAGTCAAAAGAGACCCCCAAACGGACCGAAAATAATGGCTCGCCTGGTACTCACAGTCATTTGCCTTACGGCGCTCCAGACATCGGCCGCCCAGGAATTCATGACTCGCACCGGTCACGCTGAATTCAAATCCCGTGTACCCCTCCACTCTTTCACCGGTGTGTCTGACAACCTGGTGGGAGTCATCAACCTAGCTGACTCAACGGTAGATTTTTTTATTGACTTGACGACACTGAAAACGGGAATCGGCAAGCGAGACAAGGATATGCGT
>SMXL01000050.1 GCA_004356385.1 Bacteroidota bacterium | reverse complement strand
TACTCTCCGTGAAATCGGGGGAAACCCAAGGGTGGCCTTGAACCGCTAGGGATGCCCTCGTTCGTCGGACTTCTGACTAGTGATCAAGTCAAAGCGGTTCAGGCTTATGTCCTATCCCAAGCTGAGGCGGCGTCTCAAAGTCAATAATATTGCACTTCCGCCCCTAACCCCGTTTCTTATGGCCTCACCCAGCCTAAATCCTCATGGTCGGTAAGACCTTATCCCATTATAAAATCCTCGAAGAACTCGGCCGTGGCGGGATGGGGATTGTGTATAAGGCCGAGGACACGAAGCTCAATCGGACGGTTGCGATCAAGGTGTTGCCGGTGGCGGCGCTGGGTAATGAGGACGATAGGGCTCGATTCTTCCGCGAGGCCCAGGCGGCAGCGCAGCTTCACCACGCTAACATTGCGACCGTTTTCGCCATCGAGGAAGTCGAGTTGGATGGTGAGGAACGCCCGTTTATAGCGATGGAGTACATCGAAGGGGATACGCTTACAGAGCGGATCTCTGCTGGGCCCCTTAAGCTTGACGAGGCTGTTCGGATCAGCACTCAGGTAGCCGAAGCACTCGGAGCGGCACACGAAAAGGACATCGTCCACCGCGACGTCAAGAGCGGCAATGTAATGCTTACGTCAAAAGGAGTTGCCAAGGTGCTTGATTTTGGATTGGCGAAGACGGCGCAATCGACGAAGCTAACGCAGCTCGGAGCTACTCTGGGCACGATCGCTTACATGAGTCCGGAGCAGGCAAGGGGAGAAGAAGTCGACAGGCGTTCCGACATCTGGTCGCTTGGTGTGTTGCTTTATGAAATGATATCGGGCCGTCTACCTTTCGCAAGCGAATACGAACAGGCGGCAATTTATTCCATTCTAAACGAAGATCCGGAGCCACTCACGGCAATTCGAACGGCCGTACCAATGGGGCTCGAGTGGATCGTTTCAAAGCTACTCGCGAAGAAGGCCTCAGGTCGCTATCAAAACGTATCGGACTTGCTCGTAGATCTCCGGACCGTTGACATGAAAGCGACCGGGCTATCCCGAATGAGCTCAGCCTCCCGTTCTGCAGAGAGTGATTTCGTACCGGCGGGGCCCTTGTCAACTGCATCAGCACCGGAGGCGGCACCGATGCGAAGGCAGATTATGTCGGGTGTCATTTGGTCGATAGCAGGCGCGGTAATTGTTGGGCTTTTCTGGTTGATCTGGCCGGGTGGAGAGGTCGCTCAAGTCGAAATTTCCCCCAAACACATGATCTATTCTCTTCCTCTGGAAAGTACGGTCGTCAGCGTTGATATTTCTCCCCTTGGTGATGCCGTTGCCGTAGCTGCTGAAGTAGTGAAAATTATCGATCTTAGGACAGGGCGGGTAAACACTTTTCGGCCGCCGGGTATCGCGACGCATATCGAATTTTCTCCGGACGGCGAATCCCTCCTTATTACCGGAGCGACAAGCATCTCGCGTCTGTCGCTGGATAATGGATCCGTGGTACACGTTATGGAAACAGAGGAAGGAGGCCCGCGCGCGATGTGGATGAACAACGATTGGGTGATCTATGAGGAGTTGCAATCCATTTTCCGAGCATCCCTCACAACGTCTGAACGATTGCGTGTGACGACGCTTGATACGCTTGCCGGTGAATACGATCACGATTATCCGTTCGTACTTCCGGATGGGAAAACGGTCATGGCGACCGCAGAATTTCAGAATATGGATTCGCGAATAGGATTCTGGGATATTGAATCTGGACAAAATCTAACATACTTGGATACTGCGGGATATCGAGTCCAGTATCTGAGGCCAGGATTTTTAATTTTCGAACTGGATCAGAACATCATGGCGATGCCGTTCGATCTAAATACGCTATCCCAGACAGGGCCTATTCAGTCGATTGTCGAAAACGCCCGCGCGGAAGGAATGAGTATCTCTAATGATGGCACGTTGGTGCATGCGGGGACAGATTTAGGCCTGCAGATCAATTCGGAACCTCTAGTACCGATCATTATGCGATCGCTGGGCATGGCCAACAATGCCGTAACGATGGATATTCCTCCAGATCGATATCGAAATCTGGTGCTCAGTCCTGATGGCAAGCAGGCAGCAGTTGTAGTGGAGACGACCATCGCCGGCGAACCGTTGACCGATATCTGGATCCTCGACATGGAAAGTCACACGAGACGACTTCTGACCAGGGGAGGTAACAATGACTATCCGGCGTGGACGGCCGGCGGCGATTCGATCCACTACGTTCGACGAGATCGAAATGACGAAATCATGTCTATCGCAGCCAACGGGCGAGGAGGCGCAAACCGACTGCCCTCAAGAGAAATAACCCCCACACTGGCTGAAATTGTCGTCTCACGGGACGGTTCGGTGGACATTACCATTGGGGCCGGCGCCGAAGCTCAACTAGGGACGCAGACCGGAATGAAAGTTTTCTTCCGCGACGGGAGAATGTTCGAGATGGAGTCGGAGAGGTCAAACCCCCGACATCCGAGCATATCGCCGGATTCGCGCTATCTGGCATACGAGGAACGCGGTCGTATCCTGGTTTTATCACTTGAAGATGTAAATAGCGCCCCTGTTACGGCCTGGGAGAGCGGCATGTCGATCCCGAAATGGGCTCCTGACATGTCCAGGTTGTACTCGGTGGCGGCCAATGGAATGGTACACAGCCTTCCAGTTCAGACGGATCCAGTATTCGCGGTCTCGGGTGCGCCAAGGGTGGATATTAACTGGCAAGTTGCCGGAGTCAACCTGTTCGACATCTTTCCGGATGGAGTACGGTTCGTTCTGCCCACGATGGCTTCATCGGAGACCCCCGCGATCGTGGCGGATTCCATGGCGCACAACGTCAATCTTCATTTCATCATCAACCTTCCGGCTGAGTTGAAATAGAGCATCAAATTTGGTCCTTGATAGATTATACCGAAGCGAGCCATTCCCCCGGTAGACCTCTTGCGAGTGTGTTATTGTCCCATTCTGACGATGTCTTCGAACTCACGGTGTAGCGCGCGCCAGATTTCGCCGTCGCAGTTGTTCCAGTATTTGCCAACTCTGGGACCTTTACCGTGGCGATCTCTTGTACTCCGCGAATCCTGAACGAGACCAGTTTGCTCGCTGCAACCACCCGATTCTTTTGTGTTTGTCGCGTGATAACGGTTTATTTCGTCCCCACCAAAGAATAATCCGATGATAGGCACCACACTCACCCACTAATACATGATATAACCCATTGTACTACATCGTGTTGTATAGTACAGGTACAACAATGTGTGCGTTTTCTCGCTGACATGACGCCCTTTTATTGAAATCACCAGCGGCCTGGGGTCGGGCAAAGTATGTCATTCGAGCAGGGTCTTCGGCGTCGTAATTGCCTTTCCGCCCTCAACCCCGTTTCTTGTTGGCTCGCCCAGCTCCGATAAAGATGGTGGGCAAGAAATTATCTCACTATAAAATGTTCGAAGAATTTCAACGCCTTGCAACGCTGTGTCACTCGAATATCGAAAACTCATATCCAATTGATGAAACCGTTGTTCATCGAGAGACGACACTAAACAAGTTAAAAGATCTTGTTTCACGTGGGGAGTTGAGTGGAGTAAAGGACGTACCTGGCATATGAGCTCTTCTGAAGAACAAGCTCGAGTCATGGGAGGGAATACAAAGCAAAATATTCTCCGATTTCTAATGTGGAATATGAGATGGATGACTCGCTATATCGGATTTGTGGCGCGTCCTTTTGCTCGATTTTATGCCAGCCAAGAAATACTTGCATGTGGTATTCGATATGACTCCAGTGTCCACATCATATACATCCAAAAATATGGAGAGAGTGAATACACATATTCAAAAAAATCTAGTACTTGGGATGATTTTGAATGGAAAGAAGAGAATGATTTTGCCGCAGGTCTGGTGCCGGAAATTAGTATTAAGGGTGCGCGTCTTGGTGAGTTATACAGAGTGTGCGCTGAAAACAAGAGCGGACGATTCATTTGCTCTCCAAGTATCACAATAAAAGGTGAGACCGTGGATATATCGAATTATCTACAGGTCTCGCGCCAAGGAGGAAAGGCGAAATTTGATTGGTTGGAGGCGAAAAAACACAAATCCATGGTCTATTTTCTTTCCCTTGAAGGAAACGAACAGACACTTGCAGCGATCTATACGAAAGAGACGTCCTGGACCTATTCAAATCTAAAAAGCGCATCTCTCTCGCTTGGTCCCGAAAATCCAAAGCCTATTCAAGACAAGGATACGTATCTGGTGAAACTGATACTTATAGACTTTGACGGTTGGGTAAGTCACAAAGCAGAGAAGATGTTCTAACCAGTGGGTTCAGTTTCTCGTCCGTCCCGAAGCGATCTGTCTTCCACAACCAATGTAGCCTTTTGATCTAGGAGCTTATTAAACTCTGTCAGGCTACCTGAACAACTGTCTATCTCTGCCTTACCCAATAGCTTGACGAATCCTCGCTTGGTCTTTGCTACTACAACAGGAAATTCAGTGCCAACAATTGACTCTAAATACTCAGGTATTTGGTTTTTGTAAAGGGTGTCGATTGGCACTGGAACGGAAGATGTACATTTTTTCCATTCCGGGTTCTTTTTTATCCCTGAATATGCCATTTCACAAAGTGAGCATGAATGTGTATTCAAAATGTATTCTTTGGCGCCTCGAAAAAATCCGTTAATGCTCCAGTCCGAATTCCAGATGAAGTACAGCTTTTCAATGTTTTTGTATATCTCAGGCACGATTACGGCGTAATTAAAGTCATTTAATTTCACGGATTCGTTCTCATGGAGACAAAGCGAATTCATTCGAGGATTGTAAAGAGACAATCACGATCGATGAACTTCGAGAGATGGATGCGGCAATCCGCTCACATCGTATGTTTAAGAGAGTGGCTTGGGTGTTACAAGAAAAAAGCACATTACTTTCCCGCCGATAACCGTAATGGTCGTCAAGAACTTATCCCACTACAAGATCCTCGAAGAACTGGGCCGTGGCGGCATGGGGATTGTCTACAGGGCCGAGGACACGAAACTCGGTAGCGACGAATTAAGAGAATATTATTTAAAGGATAAAAAACTTATTCTTATTTCTGCAACAAAGAAATAAGCTTTTCATATACCGGCCGTAACTCAATTCCGGTAATATGCCATTTCTAACCAAGCGTGAAGATCTCATCCTACTCGCCACCTGGCATTTGAAAGATGACGCACATGGCGCAACGATTCGAAACTATCTCTCGGATACAACTGATCACGATTGGTCAATTGCAGGGGTATACGCACCTCTAAAACG
>SMXL01000049.1 GCA_004356385.1 Bacteroidota bacterium | reverse complement strand
TTTGACTTCAGTGAGACGCGCCGTTGAAAGAATCATCGAGAGAGCTTCATTCGCATCGCTGGAATAGAAATTCCCTAGAGCAAATGCCGCCGCCTTACCAAGTTCCTCGTCGGTAGCATTGATTGCTGCGTCCCGAACAAATGGAACGAGGTCGGTCATTTCCGTATTTCCGATCGCGTAGAGCGCCGCCTTTCTGGCCTCGGTCAGGCGGGCGTTCATCATGATGTTCTTCAAAGCCTCTCCCGCCTCGCGCGTATTGACATTTCCCAATGCATATGCCGCTGACTTCGCCAGCTCTTCATTCGCCTCGTTGGTAGCGATTTCTTCCAGCATCGGCACTACGTCGGAAACATCGGTATTACTCATCGCGTGTAGCGCTACTTTCCGAATTTCGATATCGCTATCTGAATCCAGCACAATCTTAAGGGCAGCCACTACATATAGGTCGTCGCTATGATTGGACAAGGCGAAGACCGCACTCTTCCTAACCTCTGTTGAAGACCCACCCGTCGCGATTTCGATCAGCTTGTCAACGACGTCGGTGGTTTCAAAATTCGCCATCGCGTAGACGATTTTTTTCCGTATTTCTTCGCTACTCGTACGGTTGAAAAGACTTATCATGGTCGCG
The DNA here is from genome assembly GCA_004356385.1 of Bacteroidota bacterium. Next base: position 7,526 of record SMXL01000049.1, on the reverse strand, counting down.
AGTGCTTCGTCATCGCCGATGTTTTGTAGCGCGTACAAAGCGGCGATCGCCACCTCTTCATCTTCCGCCTGGCGAAAAGAGCGAATCCGTTCGCCGTATTCCGGATTCCCCTCCCGGGCCAGACGTTGGCCGATTCGAATCAAACTTCTCTGGGCGTCGTCGGCGTACGTGGATCGACTATGGTCATCCACAAATTCGTCGAAACACTCAAATGCCGTTTTAGAACCCGGGCTTTGCTTGTCGATCGCGTAGCAGATGAAAAATCGAGCGTCGTCCAGTCGACGACCACTTTTGTTGTCGCTCAGAAAACGTTGGAACGCCGTAACCGCTTGCGACCAATTCTCATCCAGAATGAGGTCATTGGCCTCTTGATATGCCTCTTCATACGCATCCTGTGCATATGCACTCGTTCCAAGGACGAGTGAGAGAAACGCAACTGAAAAGAGACCAGTATAATTCTTCCGTTTCATATCGTTGTAATTCGTTTGTGATCAGACCGATGAAGTCGCAGGTGCGCTTCTCCTGTTAGAAAATTCGGTTGAAATTGCGGCATCGTCTCGCCGCATTTCTTCCACATCTATTTTAAATAAAATGGCTTTGCGGGCGACTCCGCTTTGTACGATTTCGATTTCAGGCACGTCGTAGGCAGATTCGATGTTTGCAATCTGGATCAGAATGACTTCGAGGTCGGCAACGAGCCTCCGAAGCCGCTGATGCTCCGCGAACGAAAGTCGATCCTGCAGAAAGCTGGCTTCCCGAACCAGATCGCCCGCAATCACCCGACGCTTTTCGAAATTCAATGTGCTAGGATCATCTTCTTCCAGGTCGAAATTGACGAGGCCGAGCAGCAGGGTTTTCGATTTTCCCAGATAGGCATGCGCTCTCATTTCCAGCGCATTTTGTTGAATTTGAGTACTAGAGAGGTCATTTTCGGCCAATTGGGGATCGATTTCAACCGGGCTCAGGAACGTGCGACCCAGGAGGACACCAGCGACGACGAGCAGAGCCGCCACGGCCAATTGCAGTGCCCAGCGTTGACGCGGGACGAGCCAATCAGCCAGACGGACTAATCGTTGACGCAATACGTCGCCGGCACTCCCCGTGGTCTGCATCTCCGAGCTGTAGGCAATTGACGGAATCCCGTCGATTCGCTCCATGATTTGCTTGTAATAGCCCTGCCAATAGGCATCCCCGGGATCTTCCTGTTCGATTCGAACGGCTGCCAATAGAGAGGATAGCCGAACGTACTCGGCGGCACATCCCTCACAATTCGACGTGTGTTCTTCCAATCGGAGCCGGTCTCCCTCTCCAGCCGCTCCGGAAGCCACCGTCGTGATAAGTGATGTGTAGTTATTACAAGCTTTCATGATTCGAACCCTTCTGGGCCTCCATCAGCTTCTGTCAAAATCGTTCTGCAGATAGGCTAATTGCTTCTGCAATTTTTGTGTGGCACGAAAGAGCAGGCTCTTTACAGTACCGTCGGCGACTTCCATCGAAGTCGCTACTTCCCTCACCGAGAGATCGCGGTGGTGCCGAAGCACAAATGCACTCTTCTCGCGAGGAGAAAGTGTGTCGAGCGCGCGCTCAACGTGATGCCGCAAAATCCCACTTTCCGCCGATTTATCAGGTGCCAACTCATCGGACGGCGTATGCTCGGGCTCCTCTTCATCTCCGAAAAACCTCATGAACGAAACCGCCTTTTTTCGGCGCTTGTTCAAGTAAGTGTTCACGGTGATACGTCGAAGCCAGGTGTACATCTGCGCCTCCCCGCGAAAGCTTTTCAGCCCTCTGTGCGCTTTGATGAACACATCCTGCGACAAATCTTCAGCATCGTGATGATTACCCGTCAGATCGAGAGCGAGATAGTAGATTGAACGCTTGTGCGTCTCTACGACTTCGCGAAACGAAATCTGAGCGTGGCCACTGGCCACATCAGCAAGTACAGGTTCGGTCATCGAGAACATCAGGTACCTGATTTGCCGCGATAGACACGGGCAGTACCGGATTGGTTTACAGTGATTCCCGGAATGTTTTCCGGATCGCGTCCGTACGAGAAACCAGGATGGTATCCAGGTCAGTCTCCGGAGCGGTGGTCAGTGAATTGTACGAAATTCCGGAGGTGGGTTTCGATTTGGCGAATCGGACATGAAAAGAATCAGCCGGCTGAGACTGGAGAATGTGATCTCTCGAGCGTTTCGAGATCAGCCAGGTATTCGACTTCATTTGAGCTTAGAAATGCGAAAAACTCTTCGGTGTCTCCATCTCGGGCATTATTGTTTCCTAGCCTGTGAGCGGATGATCGCAATTTTCCATACACAGCCAATTTGTACAAGGGAGACTTAGCGCTCCAATAGGCCGTTTGAATATTCCGCGCAATGGCCGCTGTGACTCAGCTTGCCTCTTTTACCATCCCGTCGTAGACGATGCCCACCCACATATCGGGTTGGAGAAAGCCTCCTCCCCACGTGGCGTCCAGATTCTCGGTAGGCTTGGCCGCGATGATTTCGTTGCGGTTTTTTCCATCTTCTACGAGCGCTTTTATCATTTCGCTCACGGAAACCATCATCTCGTAGTACGTCTCCAAATCAGACCGATTTGCTAAAGGTCCGTGCCCCGGAATAATTTTCGTTTGGTCATCCGTGTGTTCAAGAATTCGGGCTGTCGCGGCAATCATACCCCTGAGCGATCCGCCTGTGGAGGTATCGAAAAACGGATACATTCCGTTGAAAAAGACATCACCGGCATGAATTACGTTTGATCTCTTGAAATGAATGACTGAATCGCCGTCCGTATGAGCCGGATCAACATGAAAAACGCGGATTTCGTCCCCGTTCCAATGAAACGTCATGGCTTCCGTGAAGGTGACGACAGGTAATGCGCTTTCAGGTGACGCGGGTGTCGTGGAGTTGAATGTTGCCAGGAAATGATCGACCCTCATCTGCTTTCGCACGTTTTCGTGAGCGACGATGATGGCGCCTGCCGCGCCCATGCTCTCATTCCCTCCGGTATGATCGCCATGCCAATGGGTATTGATCACGAACTGAACGGGATGGTCCGTCTGTTCTTTAATCGCCGTCAATATTTTATCAGTTAGCGGCGCAAATTGATCGTCTATCAGGAAGGCACCATCGTCCCCTACCGAAAGGCCGAGGTTTCCCCCAGATCCGGTGAGCATGAAAATGCCTTCTGCGACGTGAGTTGCCTTAATCTCGACCTCGTCAAAGTTTTGTTGTGCGAAGGCATTCACCGATAAACCAGCGAACAACGGAATGAAAAATGATAGGAATTGGATTCGAATCGTAGGTCTCATGGGTCCTTTCTCTTGCGAGTGATGGGATAATCGCGCATAGTCGGCGAACGAAAGGGCCGAATTCGGATCGACCTCTTGCCCGTTGCGACGGAATGCTCGAAAACAAGAGTAAGCACATTTTTGGGCTTGAGCAAGCAAGACGATCCTCGAAAACACCGGGGACGCCTTGCCCAATCACGTTAGATCGTTTTCAATCCGAAGTGCTCTACAAAAGGAATAAAATCCTTATCGGAAAACAGAAGCGTGTGCCCCTCGTCGATACAGTAGCTGGCGATGATGACGTCTACGGTTCTTCTGATCGTTATCCCTTTCTTCCTAAGAGTTCGGTAACGATCGGCGCAGCGAATGGCTCTCAAAACCCCGAACATTTCAAAAACTACAAATGACAACAATACCTGTTTAACCCGCGAAAATTGTGCGTCTGGTCTCAAACCCTGCAAAATTTCTGTTAGGATTAAATCGCCGATAGCCAATACGTCCCGTCCTAAAAGCAAATCCAGCGTTTCGGTTTGTGGAGTCGATACGCTGTTGAGATAATCAATCCAGACACTCGTGTCTACAACGATCATTATCTACCTCGCATCTCGTCAAGGTTTCCTTCCCACGTAACCTTACCACGCAACTCACGGATCTTGGATTGCTCCTCGAGTTGCAGAAGCATTTTTAGTCCCGCCTCGACGACTTCACGCTTGGTTTTACAACCCGTGATCTTCAGCGCCCTCTTCATCAGTTGATCGTTGATCACAATATTGGTTCTCATTGTACTGATAGGAATGTGTATAGATACGACTAATCATACACATCGCAGGAATCCGTGTTTCATACACCAGATTAAACCGTGCAAGAACATCGGGAATGATATAGAGACACGGGCCGCCGAAATGTATAACCGTGTTCAAAGATATTTATGGATATACCACTCGTGAAGGGTATAGAGACGCTTATATCCCCCATTACCCATAGCGTAATCCGATGCGGGAGACTGAAATCCACGTTGCGATCCGGGTTGCAGATCAGGATATTGAGTTCATATCCCGTCCCCTACTGATTCAATCATGAATACGATTTTCCTCCCGCCTGTCGCATCACCGCGTTGCCAGGTGATGCACGTACTCGGGCAACTCTTAATTCTGACGCTTACAACCTCTAATACGGCGGCCCAGTCTTCGCCTGAAGTCATTTTCGACGTCTACCGCCAGGGTGTTGTATTGGCCGAGCTTACCATGCGTGAACTAGAGAGCGGGACCGAAGTCAGCCTGAAAAGCAGAGACATCTTCTCGAACACCTGGAGCGAGTCAGCCTCCTCCCTGGCGTCGGAAGCCCGCAACAATCCAGACTTCAAATTGTGGGGCGCGATCTCGAATTTCCCTGGTCAGGTAGGAGAGCTCTCCAACATTGACTGGAGGAGTGTACACGCGATTGGATGGCCCGACGAGCAGTCCATTTACGTTCGGCATCGCGCGCTTCACGAGCTGGTCGACGGCTCAGAAGTATACGCGTTCTACTGGGCCGCCAGGGACGCCTCCCTCCCTATGGATCTCGTAATTGGAGAAGACAATCGGGTCATTGCCGCCATTGACGTGCGAGGCGACGCCGTTGCGGTCCGACGTGGATTCGAGGCATTTACAACGGTCGCTGAATGGAGAGAAGAACAGATGTCGCAGCCTGTTTACGGAATCATCACCTTGGACAAGGTGATGATGCCTTCAACCGCGGGCTTCGCGCTCGCGACGCGCATCTATCTACCCGACGGCGATACAGACGGATCCTTCCCGACAATTTTTGTACGCACACCCTACGGAATTTCGTCGCTGATCAATGCGTATTGGCCGTACGTCGTTCGCGGATATGCTGTTGTACTCCAGGCAGTAAGAGGAACCGCGTATTGGGATCCCGAGTCGAGGTCGGAGGGCGAGTGGGATGAATTGATCCAAGAACCGGCGGATGGATCCGACGGGCTCGAATGGATCGTCGATCAGCCCTGGTCGAACGGGGAAGTCTGCATGCAGGGTGGATCTTACGTAGGGTATACACAGTGGTCGGTTTCGATGGCGAACAATCCTGCGCTTAAATGTCTGATCCCCGAATCGTCCATGGGCACAGCCTTCAGCGATCAGCCATATATGGGCGGGACGTTTGTGGAAGGCATGGCCTACTACGACTTCTGGATGCTCGACAAGGAGATACTTCCAGAGCGGACGTGGACCGACATTCTTCACCACCGGCCCCTCGCCGATATCGACGTCTACGCTACAGGCGAAGATATTCCTATCTGGAACATGTTCTTCGACCACTGGAAAAATGATGGGTTTTGGGGCGTGCAGAACTGGTATGCAGGCGATCACGAACGGAATTTTGGGACATTTCAGATCAGCGGGTGGTTTGACGACGACTTTCCTGGCACGAGGAGCAATTGGGCACATATGACCGAGCGTGGCAAGAGGCCGAACCGCCTTATTCTCGGTCCTTGGAAACACGGTTATAACGCCGACCGACGACTGAACGGATACAGTTTCGGGATCGATGCGGTCCGGGGCGACATCTGGTTAATCAAGCAGAAGTGGTACGATTACTTTCTGAAAGGCGTAGAGAACGGTGTGACTGATCCAACGGTCGAATATTTTGTGATGGGCGAGAACAACTGGAGATCCGCAAGTGCGTGGCCTCCTGAAGAGGTCGTTCCCACACACTACTATTTCCATTCAACGGGCCGGGCCAACAGGCATCCGTCAGACGGACTATTGACGCTCACGGCCCCGCTCACTGAAGAGCCATCGGAGTCGTTTGTCTATGATCCGGAGGATCCCGTCACGAATTGGTACAGTTTCGATCAGATGCAGAGCTGGTCAGATGTGCAGTCGTTCCCCTACGATTTCAAGGATATCGAGATGCGTCACGACCTTGTGACGTATACAACTGCGCCTCTCGAGGAAGACCTGACGTTGGCTGGCAATATCAATATTGTCCTCTATACCTCGACCGATGTCAAGGACACCGACTGGTGGGTGCATCTTTCAGATGTGACGCCTGCGAATGAATCCAATCGACTCACGGTGGGGGTTCTTAGGGCTCGTTTTCGGAATCTGGACGATACGGAATATCACATTTTCGGTTCTAATTTCGAGAAAGAGGATTTCCTGTCGGGAAATATTGAGGAGGTGGTCAGATATGAAATCGCGATTCCATCGGTCGCCAATACCTTCAAGAAAGGACATCGTATCCGGATCGCAGTCATGAATGCGCTTGACAACTACTCCTTTCCGAATTCCAACACGGGTGAAGACGAGGGGTATGTGACCGAGACGATTCCTGGCAACATGCGAATCCACCATGCTCCCGCGTACCCCAGTCACGTCATCCTGCCGGTGCTTCCCGACTGATTTTATGGAACGAGGAAGAGCTTCTCAGAGTGGACGACCCACGCTTGCCCGGCGTGTTTCCTTCCGGGATTACGTGGGAATCGGTCTCGGGAGTATCGTAGGAGTAGGCTGGATTCTTGTCGCAGGCGACTGGCTCATGCGCGGCGGTCCCATGGGCACAATCCTGGCCTTTCTGATAGGCGGCTTTCTGTTTATCTCAGTTGGGAAGTGTTATGCGGAACTGACTCCGGCTCTCCCATTGGCCGGCGGGGAGATCGCGTTTGCCTATAAAGCGTTCGGAACCGGATATTCGTTTCTGACCGGGTGGATGCTGGCATTCGGCTACGTGACGCTCGGCCCGTTCGAAACCACCTCACTCGGATGGCTCTTCGAATTCATGGTACCCTCCCTGAAGTCGGCACCCCTCTACGAAGTCGGCGGCTTCGGAGTGGGATGGTCGTCGATCATTCCGGGCCTGGCGATCGGTGTGCTCGTGATGTACGTGAACTACCGAGGCGTTAAACACAGTGCGACTTTTCAGCTCGTGAGCACGGTGGTATTGCTTGCCTGTGCGGCCGTGTTTTCCTTTGTTGCGTTCACAAAAGGCAGTTTTTCGAATCTTCAGCCACTTTTCGCAGGAAGCGGGTCATTCGTGGATAATTTCGGGGGATTTATTGCTGTTTTGGCCGTCGTGCCGTGGTTTTTAGCCGGTTTCGACGCCATACCCCAGGCCGCCGAAGAAGCGGACGCGGCGATTGATCCCAAGGCGCTCGGCCGCGCGGTTATTGTCTCGATTATCGGTGGCGCATTTTTCTATGCTTTGGTCATCACCGCGATTTCTACGGTGATGCCCTGGC
>SMXL01000048.1 GCA_004356385.1 Bacteroidota bacterium | reverse complement strand
TGACGCCCCAGAAAGGTCCATGGCCGGGCAATCTGACTTTTTATATTGACGTGGATGACCTGGCCACCTACCGCGAGAAGATCGAAGCGGCAGGTGGAAAAATCGTCGTTTCTGAAATGGATGTGCCCGGTGTGGGCTCGCTCATGCTGTTCGAAGATCCAGATGGCCGAATTTTGGGATGCTGGAAGCAAAATCCGGCGGCGGCGGAAGGCGCAGAAGCAGAATAATGAATCGAGAGAATCCATGGATCTGGAATTCCGAGAGACCTGAATACCGAACCCGCACAAATCACCATGCCTCATATAACGCTCGAGTATTCGGGAAATGTACTCGAATCTGCACGCGATCGGATAGATATTCGGCGGGTTCTTGTCCAACTGAACCTCGTATTGGAAGAAACTGGTGGTATTCAGATCATCAATTGTAAGAGTCGGGTAAAGGTGGCCGAGGAATTCGTGGTCGGGCGAGGAGGCCCTTCACAAGGGTTCGTTCATCTAGATGTTCGCATCTTGGAGGGAAGATCGGGAGATCTGAAAGAGAAACTGGGCGCCCGATTGCTTGAGACGCTCAAGGAGCATTTTTTGGTGGCCGCGGAAACACTGGATCTCCAAATCACGGTCGAGATCCGTGATATCGAACGCTCCAACTATTTCAAACACCCGGAGGGCACGATCGGAATAGACTAAGGCCGTGGTTACCGGACTTTCCATGCTGCGATCACGTCCGCTTCCCTCGTCATAAAAGATCGCTCCCCTTTCTCGAGCCCCCTGCGCCTTTCGTCCGTCACCGCAGTGGAATACCACCACGACAATACGTCTTTAGTGGATTCGGCGAGCGGCCGAAACGTGAGACCGTTCGCGATGGCCGCATCGTTATTCGCGCGCGCTGAGCCGTAATTGTTGTCAACCGGCATGATCCACGGAACCAGATCTTCAAGGCCGTGGGCCTTTAGAAATTCGTAATCGGGCACATGCACCCAGGAAACCGGTGAGGAGAAAACGGAATGCGCTCCGTATACGAATTCGTGCATGCCCATGACGGACGCAGGTGCAACGACGTTAAACGTACCCGCCTTGTCCTCTTCGGCCAATCGAATGGTCCATTCGGTAAGATCTCGAACATCTATAAATTGAACGGGATCGTGACTCTTACCCGGAACCAAAATCTCTCCGCCCTGGGAGAGACGAACGGGCCAGTAGGGAAATCGATCCGACTGATCACCCGGTCCAATAATGTAGGTGGGTCTCATGATGAGTGTCCGATCCTCACCAAATGCCTTTATTGCCTGGAGCTCGGAAGACGCCTTCATGATCGCATACCTGGAATCTCCGTTGTCCGGAATATCGTGAGTAAGCGCGGTCGTTGGTATGGTGCTCTCCGTGATGTCCGACCCCAGATAGGGGTAGTAAACCCCCGTCGACGACGTATAGATATAGAGCCCGACACGATCTTTGAGCAACTGTGCCGAATCCCGGGTCCAATCTGGATTCCGCCCCGAGTTGTCGATAACTACGTCCCATTCTCGCCCTTTGAGAGCCTCGAGGTCGTTCTGTCGATCCCCGATCAGACGCTCAACGTGTTGAAAGAGACTCCGATAGATCGAAGGCTCCGTCCGTCCCCTCGTGAAGATGGAAATCGAATGACCCCGCGCCAGGGCGTATGAAATCGTATGCGGGCCAAGAAAACTCGTACCGCCCAGAATCAGAATGCGTAATGCCGACCCCCGTCGAATTTCGCGTGGTTTGATTGCGGAATCCAGTTCGGCTGCTTTCTGGATGTCCTGGTGGGCCAGGCCCAGCGAAAGAGCTCCACCGGCAAGCGCGGCTCCTTTTAAAAAATGGCGGCGGGATCGGGTCATTGTCTTACGAAATCTAGTCGCGTGAGGAAGAGGGTTCAAGATATTTCCATGGGGTCTTTCGTGCACAAGAGAATTGGAATACGCGCGCTATTCCGACTATATTCCCGACCCCTGATCCTATCATTTTGACCCGAACTACGATGGCTCAGTTCACGCTCACGGTAAACGGTGAGGAGCACGGTGTAGACGTCCCTCCGGACATGCCACTGCTCTGGGTACTTCGAGACACGATCGGTCTAACCGGAACCAAATATGCATGTGGAATCGCATTGTGTGGTTCATGCACGGTTCATCTCGACGGCGAGGCTTTTCGTTCATGTATTACGACCGTGGAATCAGCTGCGGGCAAACGTGTAACCACGATTGAGGGTTTGTCGGAAGACGGCACGCATCCGGTTCAGCAAGCCTGGGACGAATTCAACGTACCGCAGTGTGGATACTGTCAAGCCGGTCAGATCATGAACGCCGCTGCCTGGCTGAAAGATTACCCGAATCCAACGGACGACGACATCGATCGTCTGCAAGACGGCAATCTGTGTCGATGTGGAACGTATGACCGAATTCGCGGAGCGATCAAACGCGCTGCAGAACTGGCGAGGTGAATCATGACTGTGCTCGAAAAAGAACTTCCGTGGCTGTTCGAAGGAAAGACGGGCAAGAAGACTTCACAGAAACAGGAATCTGTGATTGCCAACGTATCTCGAAGGGATTTTCTAAAATCCTCAGCAATTGTTGGCGGATCTGTTTTTATCCTGGGCGTCTGGACCGGTTGTCAAACGGGAGAAGTGCCATACGTTGATCCTAGAGTCGCCGCCTCCGGAACGATGGGCGATGCCGTTTTCCAACCCAATATTTTTCTCGCCATCAACGAATCTGGCGACGTGTTCATTGTGTGCTCGCGTTCCGAAATGGGGCAAGGCGTACGAACAGGGATGCCTGTGGTCATTGCGGATGAGCTCGGAGCCGATTGGAATCGTGTTCACGTCGAACAGGCCGACGGTCATCCGATGTACGGAAATCAGAACACGGATGGTTCGACGAGCGTCCGGCTCCTTTTTGACGACTGGAGAAAAGTGGGCGCGACAGCCCGGGAGATGTTGCTTGCGGCAGCCGCCGAGTTATTTGACGCCCCGGTTTCCGAGTGCAAAATTGACGTACATCGGGCGGTTCACGAGGCCTCCGGAAGGGAATTGGAATTTGGTGAGCTGGCGATTGCGGCGGCATCATTGCCTGTTCCGGAAAATCCTTCGTTTATCCCGAGAAGTGAGTGGCGATACATTGGAACGTCCGTGACTGGATATGACAATAGGGATATCGGAACGGGGACTGCCGTTTATGGTGCCGATAAACGATTGGATGGAATGCTGTTTGCTTCCATCGAACGGTCTCCTGTCATCGGAGGAAAGGTCAAGAATTATTCTGCCGAAGCTGCCCTAAAGGTGCCCGGAGTGATTCAGGTGGTCGACGTACCCAGCACTGATCTTCCCCCCGGTCATAATGCGCTTGGCGGCGTGGCCATCGTTGCCGAGAATACGTGGGCCTCGTTCAGGGGACGGGAAGCCCTTCAGATTGAATGGGATTCAGGGCCGAACAGCAGTTACAATTCGGATTCCTATGAGGAACTCCTGACAAAAAACGTGACGAACCCTGGAAAGGCGGTTCGATCAGAAGGCGATGTTCCGGCTGCGGTGGCCCAGGCCTCGAACGTCGTCGAGGCCACATACGTGGTACCCATGCTTGCTCACGCGCCCATGGAACCTCCGTGCGCAGTCGCCTGGGTCAAAGAAGACGGATCTTGTGAAGTCTGGGCGCCGACACAGGCTCCTCAGACAGCTCGGAGAATGGTCGCAACCACTCTGGGCATCGAAGAAGACCATGTAACCATTCATGTCACATTGCTTGGTGGAGCGTTTGGAAGAAAGGCCAAAGCCGATTACGTCGTGGAGGCAGCACTGGTCTCCCGCAGCGTCGGAGCTCCGGTCTTGTTGACCTGGAAGCGCGAAGACTGTATGCAGTTTGATTACTACCACGCTCCGAGCGTGCAGTATTTACAGGCGGCTCTCGATGAAAATGGAAAAGCGATGTCTTGGCTGCACCGAACGGCCTTCCCTCCCATTAGCGGGACCTTTGCGCCTACTGACGGATACCCGAGCGACGGAGAATTGGGTCTCGGCGCACTGACGCTTCCGTACGATATCCCAAATATTCTCTGCGAGAAAGGCCAGGCGCCTTGGCACGTGAGAATTGGATGGGTGCGCTCGGTCTCCAACATTCACCATGCGTTTGCAGTGAACGCGTTCTCTGCAGAATTGGCCCAGGCTGCGGGTCGCGACCAACGCGATTATTTGCTGGAGTTACTCGGTCCTGATCGAAATTTGAATCATTTGTTTTCAGGCGATCGTGGATATTATGGAGAAGACCTGGCTAAACAGCCGTACGAGTCGGGTCGGTTGAGGAATGTTATAGAGCGGGTAACCGAGCAGGCTGGTTGGGGAAATACACTTCCCGATGGGCATGCTCTCGGCGTTGCGGCTCATTACTGTTTCGTCTCGTACGTGGCGTTTGTGGTCGAAGCATCGATAGAAAACGGAAGACCCATCATTCACAAGGCTCATTGTTCGATCGATTGCGGAACCCACGTGAATACAGATCGAGTAAAGGCCCAAATGGAGGGTGCAACGGTCTTTGGACTCACGCTAGCGCTCAACGGAAAAATCACCGCCACAAACGGAGCCATCGATCAGGCGAATTTCGACGCGTATCAACTGCTTAGATTGAATGAAATGCCAGAGATCCATGTTGACATTGTAGAATCAGAAGCCCCTCCGGGCGGTGTCGGCGAACCGGGATTGCCTCCCGTCGCACCCGCCTTAACCAACGCTCTGCTTCAACTGACGGGCGTACCCGTTCGATCGCTCCCAATTCGACTGTCATAGCGGGGATGGACCCGGGAAAAGAAGCACTCTATCAGGCACTGATTCTGGACCACGATCGGTCGCCCCGACATTTTCATGTCTTGAATCCCTGCTCACACGCTGCCGAGGCATACAATCCTCTTTGCGGTGATCGCTACATAATTTATCTGAATGTCGAATCGGGAATCATAAGACAGATCAGTTTCGACGGTCACGGATGCGCCATTTCGAAAGCCTCGGCTTCCATGATGACGTCGATGCTTTCCGGGGTTTCAATTGACTCGGCTCTGGCGCTGTCAAAATCATTCAAAGCCGTACTCCTGTCAAATAAGCGGACAGATGACGAATTGCCCGGCGATCTCGCGGCTCTGACCAATGTTGTATCCGCGCCAACCCGGATCACGTGTGCGCTGCTGGCTTGGGAGGCGACGTGTGATGCCATCGCTGGTTTTTAACAGCCACAATTTGGGCAAGGATACTCAGGGCAATTTCTACCGGAGACATGGCACCAATGTCCAGTCCGACGGGACCGTGTATTCGATCCAGCTGAGAATCGCTAAATCCCGCTTCCCTTAACCGTTGTTTTCGTTTTTCCTGGGTACGGGATCCCCCCAAAGCACCGATGTATGCTACCGGGCTATTCAGTAGCGCGTGAATGGCCGGATCATCGAGTTTGGGATCGTGCGTCAGCAAAACAGCAAATGTATTCTCGTCCAGCTTCAAATCGTCCATCACTTCTTGAGGCCATTTTTGAATCAACTGATCCGGTTTTGTATCGAAGCGAGCCAAATCAGCGAATACAGCTCTGGGATCGATCACAATCGTCTCGAAGTCGAGCGGGGAGGCTAGGCTCAGTAGTTTTATCGTGATATCGGCGCCTCCCACTACCAAGAGTCGATACCGAGGCGGGAATACATGAAAGAAAGTCTGTGTGGGGCCCGATTCGAACACCTCAGATTCTCGTTTCGAAAGAGCATCCAAAGCCGCGTCTCGCACGTGCTCTTCCTGTAAAGAGTCCCTTTCGATATGTGGAAAGAATATTTGGTGGGTGGAGGCATTCGAGAGAGAAGTCGTCAGAACAAATGACCTGTCCGACTGAAGCGTTTCGATCAAGGAATCGCTTTCCAACCCTTTTTCCAGATTCTCCCAGGATTCGACACGAACCCGCACCTGACCTCCGCAACTCAGGCCCACCGACCAAGCCATTTCGTCGTCCACTCCGAACTCAAGCATTTTTGAAATGCCGGTCTCCAGGACCTCCGCCGCTGCTTCAATCACACTCCCTTCTATACATCCTCCGCTGACCGACCCGACTACTTCCTGGTTGGTGGACACAAGCATCGTGGCGCCCGGTCGTCGAGGCGCCGAACCCCATGTTGAAATGACGCGGGCAACGGCAAAGGATTTTCTTTCCTTTTTCCATGTCAAAATCGTGGGGAGTACGTCGCGCACGGAACGAATTCTTTTTTAAAGATGAGTATCGACGTGAAGATGGGCTTCTTCTAGATCGTCAATCGTGTCAATATCCTTGAAAATACCAGGATCTGTGGTTTCTATTCTGTAAACAGCCTTTGTGTTTTCTTCAAGAACTGGGCGGGCACCTCCGGATGGGTCAATTCGAAGCAATTCGTCCCGAAAGACGGATGAAAAAAGCACCGGATGGCCCGGGCGTTGTTTGTATACCGGCGTGACGATCCTGGACGGTTGATGGGCGTCAATGATCGAACGAATCGTTTCCAACTTCACCAAGGGCATGTCCGCGGGCCAAATCAAATAACCGTCCACATCGGGCTGACTGGCAACGCCAGCTGCAATCGACGAACCCATTCCTGTCTGAAAGGCCTCGTTGAAAACGATGGATACTTCTAGTTCCTTCAAAACGAATCGAATCCGTTCACTATCGTGTCCGGTTACTACAACAGCGGATCGACAACCGGATTTGACGGCCATTGAGACGACCCGTTCAATTACGGTACGTCCGCCGAGTCTCTGCACGAGCTTGTTGGTGCTATCGAATCTACTCGACAGCCCAGCTGCAGGAATAATTGCAGCGATATGCGGAAGAGAAATCACTCAGAATCCCAGCGCCAGCCCACCTTGATATACGACGAGCGAGGCGATGTATGCTAACGTGGTCATGTATACCCACATGAATGTAGGCCATTTCCAGGAATTGAGTTCTCGCTTGGCGATGGCGAGCGTACTGGTGCATTGAAGCGCCAACACAAAAAACACGAGAAGACTCAGGGCCACGAGTGGGCTATACACCAGCTCCCCGGTCCGGGCGTCACGGGCGTTTTTAAGATGATCGCGTAGAGCAAGACTGTTCTCATCGGCGTCTGCGACGCTGTAGATCGTTCCAAGCGCACCAATGATGACTTCCCGGGCTGCG
>SMXL01000047.1 GCA_004356385.1 Bacteroidota bacterium | reverse complement strand
TTCTGCTACGCAGGCGGTTTCGGTCATTCCCGATTTCGACCAACCCCTGGAGATTCGTGTTCGTGGTGATCGACTGGAAGTCATTTTCCCGGAACCGCTTCGACCCAATACGACCTATATAGTCACACTCGATTCGGGCCTTCGCGATGCACACAACGTGGCGCTCAACCAACCCATAACCGTGGCCTTTGGTACGGGTCCATCTATAAATCGAGGCAAGTTGAGAGGTCGAGTCCTGTTCTTTTCCGACGGTGCACCGGCTGTTTCAACCGACGTTTTCGCGTTCGCTGTTGATACTACGTCGGTAGATCAAGTTGGAACCACACCTGCCTACCGAACCCAAACCGATATCGAGGGAAATTTTTCGCTTACATATCTTCGAGAAGGTCCCTATCGCGTCATCGCCCTGCAAGACAGAAATCGAAATCGGAGCCTTGATCGCGGAGAGAAATCTGCCGTCCCTCCGGTGGGCATTCTGATTGCCGACTCCATCGGTCGCGCGCTTCCTCGAGCATGGGTGTTGGCTACCATGGATACCGAGAGACCGCGAATCCAGGAAATCAGGGCCCTCTCGGTTCAGGAGTTACAACTGCGGTTCACAGAACCCGTCGTGCTGCACGACACAGTTTCGGTAAACTGGCAGCTAGCCGATTCAGCATCGACGACACTTGGCAACATTCGAAGGATGTACGCGGGAGCCAACCCGCGAGAGATCATTCTCAGTCACGACGCAATCATCAGAACACCTCATCGTTTGACCGGCTACGGGGCCATTAAGGATTCGACCGGAAATCCGATGGTTTCGGACACTTTTTACTTTTCTCCGTCCGCCGAACCCTTCGAAAGAACTCTCTCTTTTCTCGGTTTTCAACCAGATTCACTGACCACGAACGCTGACGGACATTTTAGACTGTGGCCCGGAATGCAGCCTTCCCTCGAGTTTTTAAAACCACCGGAAGACGACTGGATCATAGAAGTCCGAGATACGACCGGAGCACCCGCCCCTTATCAGAGTGTGACGCGGAACGGGGTCACGCTGAGGCTGACGGAGCCGGATTTTCGAGTTCCGACAGAGATATTTATTACGGGATCCGATACCACACATTCTCGCATTTTCGTTCGAGTGGATAATTCGAGTATTGGAGAATTAACGGGTATCGTAATTGCCGAAGGCGCCTTGCACCCCATCATTTTGCAGTTAATCCGAGACGATGAAGGGACAATGATGTACACGACCGTGGCAGATTCGGATGGAAATTTCCGATTTTCTGGCTTACCTGGACAGTCAAAATATCTCGTTCGAGCATTTGTGGATCGCAATGGAGATCAGAAGTGGAATCCGGGCAGCCACGATCCTTATGAAGAGCCGGAGCCGATCGCCTGGAAAACCGTTGAAGAAGCTGTTCGCGCCCGTTGGGATACCGTTATACCGGACACTGTGAGAGTAATCGTTGAGTAAGCTTAGTCATTTCCTTCCTCCCGTCTTAAGCGCAGAGGCAATGCGCACAGCGGATCGTCGCACGATTGAGGAGCTTGGCATCCCCGGATTCACGCTCATGGAGGTGGCCGGACGTGCAGTGGCTGAGGAGGCGCTTTTCATGCTGGATGAGGAATTCCCGGGGAAAACCGTTTGCCTCTGCGGTAAGGGAAATAATGGTGGCGATGGATTCGTTGCAGCCCGTGTTCTTCATCATGCGGGAATTGAAGTAGATGTGTGTTTGATTACCGACCCGAAACACTTGACCGGTGACGCTAGGGCACATTTTGATTTGTTAGACCAGATTCGAGCCAAAGTGGAAGGTCTCCGAATCCTTCGATTCGACGAGATGGAGACCTTGGATTCCCTGTCTGGAGGCGATCTCTACATTGACGCGCTTCTCGGGACTGGAATTTCCAGCGCGGTTCGAGAACCCTTTGCCGGGATCATTGACTGGCTCAATGAACAGAACGCACCGGTCCTGTCCATTGACCTCCCCAGCGGACTTGACGCGGATACGGGTCGTGTACTCGGCAAGGCCGTTCGGGCCGACGTTACCGTTTCGATGGCCGCGATCAAATCTGGCTTGCTGGTCGGGGAAGGGCCAGATTATGCCGGAACCGTTCTTGTCGTGGATATCGGGATTCCCCATCATATTCTGGAAGAAGTTTCGGCAGAACAGGGTCCCACACGATACTCTCAACCGGATTTCGTTCGTTCCCTGCTCCCCACCCGATCTAGAAGTGACCATAAATACGCCACGGGTCCGACCGTTGTCATTGGAGGATCCAAGAATTTTTCAGGAGCTCCCGTACTCGCAGCCACAGCTGCGGCAAGGATTGGAAGTGGATATGTCGGCGTGGTTTGCCCCGAAGAGATTGCCCCGATCCTTTCGGAGAAGCTGACCGAAATCCCGGTGACAGCGCTGCATTTGGACGGCCATGCGTGGAATGTCGACCGGATGATTTCCGATCTTGGAAACAGATGGGTCAAAGCTAAATCGCTGCTGATCGGTCCGGGGCTTGGGCGTGAACCCGAGGCAAAAAAGCTCGTAATAGAGGTTCTCGAGAAGGTTTCGATGCCCGTGGTGATAGACGCAGACGGATTGTTTGCGCTCATCGGGGAGAAGGAATTTGTCCGAAGTCACTCAGACGGGAAGTGGGTGTTCACTCCGCATTCCGGAGAATTCACTCTGTTGGATGAGAATGAGCAGGCGGCAAGCGATCCGGAAACGGATGAAACTTCAGATCCGAATACGAATCCGTCACCCATTCAACCCATGCCATCGCCGATTCAGTTGGCAAGGAGATTCGCTAAAGAATGGAATGTCATCGTATTGTTGAAAGGAATGCCGTCGGTTACGGCCGCACCGAATGGTGAGGTCATCGTGAATGACACGGGGAATCCGGCTGCCGCAACTGCGGGATCCGGAGACGTGTTATCCGGTATCGTGGCAGGGCTTCTGGCACAAGGTCTCTCGCCAATGAACGCCGCCGCCGCTGGCATTCACATTGGAGGTGCCCTGGCCGACAAGTATACTCTCGACAGGTCCATGAACTCATTGATGGCCGGCGATATCATAGCCATGATGCCGGATTTTCTAACCAATCTCGATTAATCCATGTCCACTTCCGGATGGAAGCCTCTTGCAATGGCTTTGGCATGGACGTTGTTCATTCTTGTCCTTCTGACGATCCCGTCAAATCGTCTTCCGTCGAGTCGAGCCTGGGACTTCGATAAATTGGGCCATGCTGGACTCTTCTTTGGTCTGGCTCTTCTTTGGATGCGGGCGCTATCGGCCCACAGTACCCGGATGATTGTTCTAATACTGTTATCGGGACTGGCTTTTGCTCCCCTCACAGAATTGTATCAGAGCATCCTTCCGTTCGAAAGACACATGACGTTCTATGATGCGGTCGCCGATGCGGTGGGCTTCGGCCTGGGAACACTCGTCTGGATTTACTGGGACAAAATTCGGCCCCGTAACAGGGAGCAACTTTAAGGATTCTGGTCTGTCTATTTGGTGAGCGTATCGGGGTTCGCCCGATAGTTCCTGTTTCATCCCAATCCTGATAGAGTCATGTCCGACATTCCCCATCCTGAGTCACAGCCCGGCTCAGAAAAATTTTCACACCGATTCTCACCTCCTGCAATCATGGCTGCGGCCATTGGTGTGCTTGTTCTTACGCTTTCACTGGGTTTTGGCTGGTTCGGAAATGTATGGGACTTCGTTCATCAACGGATGCATCATCAATCGGCCATCCATTTATACGAGGAAAATCAACCCGCTCAGGCAGACGATTCCAGGATCTTCATACATGTCGATTCACCGCCTCGAGTGATCGGCGGACTTGAAGCTCTTCAGAGAAAAATCCGGTACCCGGAAATTGCCAGAATGGCTGGCATCGAGGGGCGCGTATTCCTGCAATTCGCCGTGGAAAAAGACGGAGGAGTTTCGAACATAAGGGTGACGCGAGGAATTGGTGGCGGGTGCGACGAAGAGGCGGTTCGAGCCCTCGGTGAAACCACGTTCGTTGCGGGTACCAACGATGGAGTACCTGTACGAGTGAAGATGTCCCTCCCCGTCTCATTTCGCCTTAATTAGTTGACAATCGGCACTCGAGAAACTTTGGTACCCTTCCAGGGTCTTCAACCCAGAGACAGGCTTAGATACGGTATTCGGGCTGGTGTTTTCACGCAGTTCACCGTACTTTCTCGGCCCTCCCATTCACCCGGTTCCATACTAAACTGTCATGGCATTACGAAAAACCGATAAGGCGGATTTACGGCAGCGATATCCGCTCTTTGTAGAAATTGGAATGGTTCTGACGCTGGCAATCCTCATTATTGCCTTCCGTCTGGATATGACGGTAGACGACTCATTTAAAGTCACTCTCGTAGAACAGGAAGTGGTCCAGATGGAAGAAATTCTACAGACTGAGCAGATTGAGAAGCCACCGCCTCCACCGCGCCCGCCTGTTCCTGTCGAAGTACCCAATGACGCGGTCCTCGAAGACGATGAACTAGATCTGGACGTGTTCCTTGACTTGGATGAAGCGGTGGAATTGCCTCCGCCCCCTCCCGCCGTCGAAGAGGAGCCAGAGCCTGAAATTTTCGTTATTGTGGAAGAACCTCCGCAACTGATCGGTGGACTTTCAGGGCTTCAGGCCAGCATCAAGTACCCCGAAATTGCCAAGAAGGCTGGGGTTGAAGGACGCGTGTTCGTCCAATTCATTGTAGATGAGAACGGAAATGTCACCGATGCTGTCGTTACCCGAGGCATAGGAGCAGGTTGTGATGAGGAAGCCATAAAGGGAATCCTCATGGCCAAGTTTACACCTGGAAAACAGCGTGGCAAAGCGGTCAAAGTGAAAATGTCGCTTCCGGTTACGTTCAAACTCAAATAGCGAACGACTAAAAAGACTTTTTAACAGGCAACTTTAAAAAGCTCGGTGTGCTCAACGTGCACTGGGCTTTTTATTTATCGATCGGGCCAGACTCCCAATTTGCTTCGCTCTAGGCCGTGTGATAGGATTAGTATGATAGGTTAATTCGCTGGCCTCTCCATTCAGTATTAGAGCGAATTAGACGTATTCTTTCGTTATAAGAGGAGAGTCGAACCATCATTCGAAACTGCCTTCAAGGGTAAATAAGGCGTATATAGTGCAGGAATCTGGAATCGGGGACATAGACAAACTCGTTGACCAGTTGCTTCGCGACGAGGACTACCTCCTTGCGAAAGAACTGAAGCACAAAATCGACGAATTGAACCACCTGTTCATCCAGGCTGAGCGCCAGCATCTCGACGTAGAGTTAAAAACGTCGAAGATGGATGTCCCAAGTGGTGGTACCGTCAATTGGCTCGAACTCCGCATTTTGAAGGAGCTCTAGGCGGTCCAGCGTCTAGTGCGGTCGCTTTAGGATTCGACCGCCTTTCATGACCAGTACGACGTTTCGCGAAGCCGTTATGTCTGTCGTCGGATCGCCGAGGGTAGCTATCAGATCGGCCAGGAATCCCGATCGCACAACGCCTCGATCCGTCAGATGAAACGTTTCTGCGTTGACCGAGGTCGCAGCGCGCATGGCCTCCAGAGCGGTCATCCCGTATTCCACGAGAAGCTCAAGTTCCCACGCGTTCTCTCCGTGCGTGAAGACGCCCACGTCGCTACCCAGACCGATGACAACTCCTGAATCGAGCGCTTTGCGAAACAGTTTCTTTTTCTGAGCGATACGAGACGGATCAGGATCTTGGCCTTTGCGCCACCCGCCGTAGGAAGAGATGGCTTCCGCGGCTGCAAGCGTGGGATACCAGACCACACCACGTGCCACCATGAGAGCGAGTACTTCATCGGTTGCGCCGTCGCCATGCTCAATGGTTTCCACGCCGCCGAGAATTGCATTCATCATTCCGTCGGCCGTGGCGGCATGAGCCACCACCGGGCGTCCGCTGGCAGTTGCCGTTTCTACAATTCGTTTGATTTCACTGACCGAATACGTCGGCATGGCTTCACCGTTTGGACCCCATCGATAATCCGCATATATCTTGATCAGATCAGCTCCCTTACCGATCTGATCTCGGGTGACTCGAATCAGGGCATCCAACCCGTCAGCGGTTTCGGCGCCGAGTGGAACATCGAAATCGGGACGAAACCCCTTTGGTCCATAACTTCCTGTCGCAACCATGGCCCGTCCGGCAACGAGCATCCTCGGACCTACAATGATTCCCTTTTCGATGGATCGTTTTATCCCCACATCGGCGTAGCCGGCTCCCTCCGAGCCAAGGTCGCGAATGGTCGTGAACCCAGCCATCACTGTATTTCGCACATGATTTGTGGCGCGGGCGACCCGCTCGGTTCTGGATTCCTTGAGTACCTGATCGTTCCAGGAAGCTTCGTCGTAAGGATGAAGCAATACATGGGAATGCCCCTCGATCAGTCCTGGCGACAAGGTCATTCCTGGAAGCTCAATAATCTCGGGAGAGGCTCCTGGGTCAACGTCCCGGGTTGGACCCGCATACGTGATCCGATGCCCCGTTACCGTCACTTGCCAGCCATCGTGCGTCACGTGCCCGTCGAATACACGATCCGGTTTCAATACGTAATCCTGACCTCGGGCTACCTGGACGTTGATTAGTAGGAGGAGAACCGGCAGGAGCTTTTTCATCGGAAACGTGGGAGTTAAGTCGGAGAAGCGTCAAGTCTGGGCGGGGTCGAGAGGAGCGAAATGAAGAACACAATTCAACAGGGTCGTCCACATCGGTCCTCTGACACGCCAGCGTGTAAAGCTCCAAAATGCGAAACACTAGAGTATGAAATATCAGCCTTGTACATCAAAGCGAAATGACTCCATCAATCTTGCCGACTTCCCTGTAGACGGCAATTACATCGTCTGGTGAATCGGTGAACATCCGAGATGTTATACTCAGATATTTTCCTCGTTTCGATGCCCGAACAATGATCTTGGCATCACCGAACACGCGCTCCAGCGCTTCCAACCCGGCTTTAGGAACGATAAACTTATAAAGATATTCGGTAGGCCACTCCGACTGGTCCGCGAGCAACTGTCGAAAATTCGTCCACCATTCTTCTGAAGCAGCGCTGTCACCCGGCTTTTTCGGTGTATTGGTTGGCATTTCTACTGGCTAGAACCACGTTGTTCGCAATGAGGCATCATTTAAGCTTAATTGAAAACAGTGTTCCAATTACTCGTAACATCCTCCTGCTGAACTCGTTCATGGGTATTTTAGACTGACAAATTTTTTCTTTCTATGGATTTCTTTCTCCCGGATTGGGCACCCAACATTCACCCGCTACTCGTTCACTTCCCGATCGCTTTCCTATTTGTAGCAGTCCTATTCGACGGTGTGGGGCTGATTCTTCGATCAAGACCGTTCTGGCGCCAGGCTGCCGTGACGATGTATATCCTGGGGGGTATAGCGGTCCTTGCAACTTATTTTGCAGGAAGGCAAGCCGCCGATCTCGTCTTTCTTTCGACCGAGGGAAACGCGGCCTTGACTGAACATGCTGACCTGGCCCTGTGGACGGTCTGGTTTTTCGGCGTTTTTGCCATCGTCAGACCCCTGATCGACCTGACGGCGTTCGGAAAGAAAACGGCTGTCTGGGTAGCCATGGTCGTCATTCCGGCAGCCGGCCTGGTTCTTCTCTTTCAGACCGCTGAACACGGCGCGCAACTGGTATTTCGATATGGCGCGGGTGTGCAAACCATAGACCATACCCTTCAGAGCGTTGTCGCCGCACCGAGTGATTTATCAATTGAATTGCAATCTGCTCCCATTTTATCGGAAAGTGGAGGTTGGACATGGAAACCCACTCATTCATCGGCATGGAAGTCCTCGATGACCTTTCCGGAAGGAGGCGGAGATTTCTCCCAAACCTCCATCATGGACGGTGGAGAGCGCGGAGAAGTATTGGCACTTTCGACCGACGGAACCGTCGCCATGTTTGTTTACGACCAGCCTGTCGATGACATCCAGGTAGATTTTACAGCCAATCTCGACCGGTTCGACGGCGTGCTCATGTTCGTTCATCACGTCGAAGATGCCGGTAACTATCATTTTACTTCGATCGGGAACGGAGAAATGCGACAGGGTCGAAGTGAAAACGGAGATATTCACCTGCTGGATGCTAAACCGTACGTACCGAGCGGATGGGTCGCGTTCCGGGTGGTTTCCGACGGTGAACATGCCAGGGCCTATGCGGATGAGGCTCTCGTAGCGCACGGCCACGGACCCATTCCTGCCGCCGGGCCGTCCGGTTTTCGAATGAACGGGACAGGAACCGTACTTCTTGATTACGTGAGGGTAGAGGTCCTCCGATAACAGAAATCGCATCTTCTGTCTAATTTTCTGCCATACTGACACGAATTGAAGGGTTGGTATGCTTTTCGTAGCCCTCTTCGGCGGGTTAGAACCCCGATATTCCTGTCATAACGGCGGGCTGTGGGTTCATCCGAGGGATCAATGGCATAAATCCGCTACGAATTATGAATCTTCAGAAGTTCACTGTTAAGGCTCAGGAAGCGATTCAGAAGGCCACCGAAATGGCTGCTGCGCGCAATCACCAGCATCTGGAGCCCGCGCATATACTGAAAGCGTTTCTAGTCGACGAGGCGGGAGTGATCCAGGCGCTGTTGTCGAAACTGGGGGCGAATCCAGCGATTTTTGAGACGCGAATCGAACAAGCGCTCGAAAAGTTGCCCGTGGTAACCGGGTCGAGTGTGACGGGGCAGTACATCGGAGAAGGAGCCAAAAAAGTATTCGACCGGGCCCTTGCTGAAGCGGAGTTACTGCAGGACGAGTTCGTAGCCTCAGAACACCTTCTTATCGCGCTCGCCACGTCGAAGGAAGAAATTGGTGAGGCGCTTCGTGACCAAGGAGTCACGAAGGAAAATATTCTATCCGTCCTCGCGAGTGTGCGTGGCAGCGGTAGCGTCACCGACAAGCACGCCGAATCGCGCTATCAGGCGCTCGAGCGTTTCACGAGGGATCTCAACCAACTTGCGGAAAAAGGAAAAATTGATCCGGTTATCGGACGAGACGACGAAATCCGCCGCGTTCTTCAAATCCTTTCTCGACGCACCAAAAACAATCCGGTTCTGATCGGAGAGCCGGGCGTGGGTAAAACAGCGATCGCCGAAGGACTGGCTATTCGAATCGTTCAGGGCGACGTTCCCGAAGGACTGAAGAACAAGAAAATATTGGCCCTCGATATGGGCGCCCTCATCGCAGGCGCAAAGTTCAGGGGGGAATTCGAGGATCGACTCAAAGCGGTAGTTAAAGAGATCTCGGACGCAGAAGGACGCATCGTCCTGTTCATCGACGAGATTCATACGCTGGTGGGCGCCGGAAGCGGAGAAGGGGCAATGGACGCGGCCAACATCCTGAAGCCCGCCTTGGCGCGAGGCGAACTCCGGGCGATCGGAGCCACCACGCTGGATGAGTATCGAAAATATCTCGAGAAAGACAAGGCCCTGGAGCGCCGTTTTCAGACCGTTTTGGTCGCAGAACCCTCGGTCGAGGACACCATTTCGATTCTTCGAGGCATCAAGGAGCGCTATGAAGTTCATCACGGAGTCCGCATTACGGACGGGGCGCTGGTCTCGGCCGCCGAGCTGAGCAATCGATACATCGCCGACCGATTCCTCCCGGACAAGGCCATCGATCTGATCGATGAAGCCGCAGCCAAGCTTCGGATCGAGATAGATTCAGTGCCCGAAGAATTGGATCAGCTGGAAAGGCAAATCCGTCAGCTCGAGATTGAACGAGAGGCCATGAAGCGCGAAAAGGATAAAGCCAAACTCCATCAAATCGCCAAGCAATTGGCTAATCTTGAAGAAGAGCAACTGGCCCTCAGGGCAAGGTGGGATCAAGAAAAAGAAACGATTCAGACACTTCGCGATGCGAAAGAGCAGGTTGAAAAACTCAGAATCGATGCCGAGAAAATGGAGCGTGACGGAAAGTACGGAGAGGTCGCTGAAATCCGATACGGACGGATCCCTGAGCTCGAGCGAATTGCTGAGGAGAGCAAGGCCCGACTCCAGGAAATTCAGAAAGCCGGTGCGCTTCTTAAAGAGGAAATCGATGCGGAGGATATCGCCGACATTCTCTCCAGATGGACAGGGATTCCTGTTTCACGCATGCTCGAGGGCGAGCGCAGTAAACTTCTCCGCATGGACGAGGAGCTGGCAAAGAGAATTGTGGGGCAGCGCGAAGCCATTGAGGCCGTCTCGAACGCCGTTCGGCGGGGGCGAGCCGGTCTGCAGGAAGAAAATCGACCTATCGGCTCATTCATTTTCCTGGGATCTACAGGAGTCGGAAAAACCGAATTAGCGAAAGCTCTTGCAGAGTTTCTGTTTAACGATGAGAACGCGATGGTTCGAATCGACATGAGCGAGTACCAGGAAAGACATACGGTCAGCCGCCTGGTAGGAGCACCGCCCGGATATGTCGGCTACGAAGAGGGCGGCCAGCTTACTGAATTGGTCCGTAGGCGTCCGTACTGCGTGGTATTGCTCGATGAAATCGAGAAGGCGCATCCCGAGGTCTTCAATATTCTGCTTCAGGTGTTGGACGATGGACGACTTACGGATAGTCAGGGTCGAACAATCGACTTCAAGAATTCGATTATCATCATGACCAGTAACCTGGGTTCTGAGCTGATCCAGAGACGCCTGAATGTGAACGATGGTGAAATGGACAGCGAATCGGAGGCAAAACTCCGCGACGATTTGATTTCCCTATTGAAAGAACGTATGAGACCTGAATTCCTCAATCGCATCGATGAGGTCGTTGTATTTCATCAACTGGGCAGGAGCGAAATCAGAGAAATCGCCGAGATTCAGTTCGAACGTGTCCGACTGCTGGCCAAGCGAAGCAACGACATCGATTTGGAGCTTACCGACCGTGCAAAGGACTTTTTGGCGAGTGAAGGCTACGACCCGGTTTTCGGTG
>SMXL01000046.1 GCA_004356385.1 Bacteroidota bacterium | reverse complement strand
TCGAATTCGGAGGTTTGAGCGCGCGGGAAGAGATCCTCAACGGTTCGAGAGATGAAGCCGTTGTCTGGAAGCTGTAGCGTAGTCTCTCCACCCGTCACACGATTCCCGTTCTCGTCCCGAAGAACCAAGGTCACCGAATTGGCAGCTCCAATATTTTGAATAATGACCCTTGTTGAGACTCCCTTTGAATGACTACGACTTACCGGCGTGATAAATTTCCGGACCGGAATCCCGATTCCTGCAGCGCCCTTTCCTGCTCCTGGAATGGAAAATATTAACAACCCGCTAGCATATCCTTCCTGGAACGTGACACGAGCAGTTGCCGTTATCTGCGGCCCTTCAATGGTGGTGGAAATGGTTGCCGATCTTCCTGGATTAATTTCAAACGGTACGCTTGAAACAGATCCGTAATCTTGCGTCTCAACTTCAATTCTTTCCCCGTTTTCATCTAGGAAATCCACAGTACCGGTTACTGTCGAAACATTCGGGTTAATCAGGATAATCGAAATTTCAGCACCGCCTCCGGCTGTTACATATGGGAAATAAAGTTCATCGCCAAATATGGGTAGCCCGCTCGGAATGACGGGCATGGATACCATGTCGCCCTTTTTCGGACCGGTGAAAAACACCGTTCCGCTCACGGTTCCACCTTGAATCGCCAATACGCCTTCGAGAATGTTCGTTGTCTTAAGAAAATCTTCCACATATCCGGAGATGTTAGAATTGGCCGGCAAGTCGATCTCTTTTGCGTCTACTTCTCCTGACGCATTCGTGTACAAGGTTAGTTTCAGAGCCGTGTCAGCCCCGCCATTGAGTATTGAGACGCGAGTATCCAAACCTCGGTTGCGGTCAATAACGACCGGGATTAAGAACGCATCTGATAGACGATTTTCCTTGATTCCAAGGTTGCCGAACTTGGCATCATGACTCATGGCTAGGCCTCCGACCGGCGCTTCACTATATAAATGCGCGGTTAGCGGAGTCGTATTGCCTATTGTCAAATCGACTCGAGCGAGGGAAGAGATCTCGAATTTGTGTGTAAACGCCGCTTCTTGACCATTCACAGATACAACCGTGGTGTCACCTTTTTCTCCGAAAAACTCGATCCATCCGGTTGTCGATTTACTGGTCGACGGATTCGTCAAACGCAATATCGAAGGACTGGAATCAGCATGTCCCGAAAAAGAATAAAACGACGAATAGAGAACGTGCTCAACACGGGTTACGCTATAACGCCCTTCTGTGAGAGGGTCAGTGATTTCAAAATGGGCACCTTGGGCAGCCGTGCTGTCGTCTGGCGAAACGGGATGTAACGGAATGGCCACGGCCGAGTAAAATCCATTCAAAACAAGGGTATCAACTCCTGATCCTCCGTCGATCGATTCGATCCTTAATTCATCTACATCACCGCGCCTCAGGAAAATCACATCATCTCCATCTCCTGCCAGAATGATATCCGTCCCGGTGCCGCCACGAATTTCATCGTTTCCATCCTGCCCGTCCAACACATCTTCTCCCCGGCCGCCAATAAGAAGGTCATTACCGTCTCCCCCACGCAACACATCATTTCCCGGGCCCGCGATTAACGTATCTACATTGGCACCTCCTAAAAGCGTATCGTCTCCAAATCCTCCGCTGAGCATGTCATTACCAACACCACCAGATAAAATATCATTTCCGTCGCCTCCGCTGATGACATCGTTACCGAAATCGCCTCTCAAAACATCCCGACCATCTCTTCCAAATATTACGTCATCGCCGTCTCCCCCGCTTAAGTCGTCGTTTCCGTCCGCACCGTCTAGCGTATCGTCACCGGCTCCCCCCAGAATGACATCATCATCGTCTCCACCGTCTATATCATCGTTTCCAGGCCCCCCTGTCAGTATATCAAAACCATCTCCGCCGTCGATCATATCATTCCCTTCACCGCCCGAAATCGTGTCGTCACCGGCTCCCCCGTCGAGCACGTCGTCTCCCGAGTTACCATATAAGTGATCGTTACCCATTCCTCCGTCGAGTACATCATTTCCTTCCTCGCCTCGGAGATCATCGTCACCGTCCTCACCAAACAACCAGTCTTTATCACTACCTCCGACCAGAAAATCATTCCCTATACCACCTTCCATCACATCCGACCCGGTTCCACCGTAGAGAAGATCGTTTCCTTCTCCCCCTTTTAGGTGGTCGTCTCCAGCTTCTCCCCAAAGTTGATCATCCCCAAGTCCGGCTTCTATGAAATCATTTCCGTCGTCGCCTCGAAGTACGTCGTTATCATCGCCTCCTTTTAGGGTGTCGGCGCTTACCACAAACCAATCGGCGCTTCGCGGAGTGTCTGAGAACGAAAGATTTAGAATGACGAATAGAACAACAGGAACAATGAGAAGCTTTTTCATCGTGTTTTCCTCAATATTTGCGTCACATCCTTAACATTAACAGTACTACAATGCTCCCAATCGCTCAGAAAACGATGGTTACGAGTTGGGTCAATCACACGGTAAGTATTTCTCGAGACTAAAACACGATGTTCATAATGCCTACTCAATCTCGCGATCGGTCCGGCCATCATATCATTCAAGAATTGCGTAAAGTAGAGGGCGTTTTACGTCACCAAGATTCTATTCCATCACGTTCTAAATGAGCAAATATTTCCTTGGTGTGGACTTGGGCACATCGTTTATCAAGCTCTGCATTTTCGATGGAGAAACAGGAAAGGTAGTGGGAAAAGCGAGTTCTCCGGAGTCCGAGCAGCCCATTACTTCACTTCACCCCGGTTGGGCAGAACAAGATCCGGAGACGTGGTGGAAACACTTCAAATTGGGGTACGCCAAGACCGTTCATGAAAATGACATCGACACGTCACTCATTGCAGCCATTGGCATTTCGTACCAAATGCATGGTCTGGTGATCGTAGACAAAGACCAAAACCTGCTGCGAGATTCAATTATTTGGTGCGATAGCCGCGCATCCGATATCGGGGCTGCTGCCTTTACCGAAATTGGCGAAGAAAAATGTCTGGACACTCTCCTGAATTCTCCGGGAAACTTCACCGCATCCAAGCTGGCCTGGGTGAAAGAAAATGAGCCTGATACCTTCGGCCGAATTTATAAATTCATGCTTCCCGGTGATTACATCGCCATGCGACTATCGGGAGAGATAACGACGACACGAGGGGGTCTTTCCGAGGGCGTGTTCTGGAATTTTCGCGATGAGGACCGTTCGAAGGACGTCCTCGATTTCTTTGAATTTGACGATGCACTCTTTCCCGACATCGTTCCCACCATCGGCGAACAGGTCACGGTTTCACCTGAAATAGCTACCGAACTGGGTTTGCAAAGCCACGTCTTGATCTCGTATAGAGCTGGAGATCAATCTAATAATGCATTATCCCTCAACGTTTTACAGCCAGGACAAACCGCTGCTACTGCTGGAACGTCCGGGGTCATTTATTCAGTTTCTGATAGGGACATATCCGACTCCCGTTCACGTGTAAATACAGTGCTCCACGTCAACGACTCGCCAGACCGGAAGCGGAACGGCGTGATGATTTGCATTAATGGGGCTGGCTCATGCTACCGTTGGTTGAATCAGATTCTAGGAATAAATTCCTACGAAAAATTGAATCATCTCGCTGCTCAAGCTCCGGTAGGTTCGGACGGTTTGTTGATCTTTCCGTTTGGAAACGGCGCGGAACGCATCTTTGAAAATCAGCTTATGTACGCAAGTATCGAGCACATTGAGTTCAACAGGCACTCACCGGCTCACATTGCACGTGGTGGGATCGAGGGAGTGGCGTGTGCAATGAATCTTGGGTTTGAGATTCTGAAATCAGCCGGCGTAAAGATCTGGACTGTAAATGCCGGGTACGCAAATCTATTTCTCAGCGAGGTATTCCAAACCGCTTTTTCTAACCTCACTGGTTTGACGATCGAATTGTTCGATACGGACGGTTCAGAGGGTGCTGCCCGCGGAGCAGCACTGGGAGTCGGGTTCTATAAGAGCGAAGAAGAGGCCTTCGCTTCGCTCAAAAAAATCAGTACTGTCGAACCGGAAGCAGAATTAATTGAGCGCTACCGCGACTATTTTGCGACGTGGAGACAACATCTTGAACAAAACTCCTGCTAAATCGAGACCATCGCACGACTCATTCGATGCAATACTTCAACGACATCCCCCCTATTCAATTTGAGGGTCCCGACTCAGCCAATCCGGTGGCGTTTCGATACTACGACCCGGAGCGAGTGATTGCAGGTAAACCCCTGAGCGAACATTTCAAGTTCGCCTGCGCTCTCTGGCACTCGTTCGGAAATCCCGGTGCCGATCCTTTTGGAGCGCCGACCCGGAAATTCCCCTGGGACGATGAATTGGATCCTATGAACGGGGCTCGAAACAAGATGGATGCAGCCTTTGAGTTCATGACCAAGCTTGGACTCAAATACTTCTGCTTTCACGACTATGACCTGGTGGCTGAGGCCGCTTCCCTTAAGGAATCGGAACAGCGACTTGGCGCGATTACCGACTACATACTTGAAAAAATGACTGCGTCTGGCGTCAAAGTTCTTTGGGGTACAGCCAATTTGTTCAGTCATCCCCGTTACATGAATGGCGCCGCCACGAGTCCCGATTTCAAAGTGGTGGCCTACGCCGGAGCCCAGGTGAAGCAGGCTCTGGACGCTACGATCAAGTTAGGGGGAGAGAATTATGTGTTCTGGGGAGGGCGAGAAGGATATATGTCACTCCTGAACACCGACATGAAACGTGAGCAAGAACACCTTGCCTGTTTTCTTCATATGGCCAAAGATTATGCGAGGAGCCAGGGATTCAAGGGGACGTTTTTTATTGAACCCAAACCGTGTGAACCGAGCAAACATCAGTACGATTACGACTGCGAAACTGTCGTAGGCTTTATCCGCCAATACGGTTTAGCGGACGACTTCAAGATCAATGTCGAGGTCAATCATGCAACATTGGCCGGACATACCTTTCAGCACGAGTTGCAGGTAGCCGCCGACGCGGGAATGCTGGGTAGCATTGACGCCAATCGCGGCGACTATCAGAACGGTTGGGACACCGATCAATTTCCGAACAGCCTGTATGAGCTGACCGAAGCCATGCTGGTCATTCTTCGTGCCGGGGGCTTGCAGGGCGGAGGTGTTAATTTCGATGCCAAGCTCAGACGGAACTCAACCGACCTCGTCGACCTGTTTTACGGCCACATTGGAGGAATGGATCTGTTCGCCAGAGCGTTGACAGCCGCAGACGAAATCCTTCGCGAGTCTCCAATGGAAGAACTGAGGGCTGAGCGATATGAATCCTTTGAATCGCCTGACGGGAGTCAATTCGAAAAAGGAGATCTGTCACTCAAAGACCTGCACAAGATCGCAGCAGAAAACACAGAACCAACCCAAACGAGCGGAAAACAGGAGTTATTCGAGAACATCATTAATCGATATCTGTGACCATCACCTAGATATCCACGTCCTTTTTCTGCAAAATGAACAATCCGTAGTGCCCGCCCGTCACAACAATGATTCCACTCTTGAAGAAGGGATAGTTACTCCACGATACCCCCCGTCCGCCCACCGGCGACGTGTCGAAATAAGCGGTTTCAAAGGGCTTTTCTGGATCAGAGATATCCAGTATCCGAAGTCCTGCAGCCGTGTTTGACTGGTACATCAAATTGCCTTTCACGTATAGATTGTGATCGGTCTCGGTAGTTTCGGCCACAAATTCTCCAGCCAATTCTGGCTCATCAAGATCCGTAAAATCCCAAATGAGGGTCCTGGTACCGTCGACGAGATCTCGCGCTTCGTCGAGTTCGTCATTTAAATAATAGTAGCGATGATCATCGGTTAGCCATCCCTGGTGGGCGTATGCGACCCCCGGGTAATCTGCCATTGCAATGCCAATCGGATTGGCCTTGTCGGTCACGTCAGCGATGGAAATGGCCGTCTCGTTAGCGCCGATACAGATTTCGTGGCCTTGATAATCAGCGTCTGGGCCGTGATAGATAACGCACTGCGCATCGTGCGAATAACCGGTCCCGCGGCGACCGGATTCCCCGTCGGTGAAACAGCCCGCAAAGGTCGGATTCGGAGGATCGCTCAAGTCAATCATGTGGAGGCCGCCTCCACACGTCTCTCCGCCCGCACTGCTTCCGACCGAATAGGCAAAACCACTGTCTTCGTTGATCACAATATTGTGAGCACTGAAGATGCCCGAGTAATGGGAAGTTTCCTCAAACTGAACGGGGGGATTCTGAACATTCCGGAGCTGTCGAAGATCGAAAATCTGAATGCCGTGCTCACCCGCCCCGTC
>SMXL01000045.1 GCA_004356385.1 Bacteroidota bacterium | reverse complement strand
CCGTGCTTTCTTCCTTCTTCTGAGCATTCGAGAATTGCACTGAGTTGCGGCACTCCAACGCCAGCTATGATACGTGTCGTACAGATTGACCCCGGGCCAATTCCTACTTTAACGGCATCAGCTCCCGCCTCAATGAGATCTCTTGTGCCTTCTCTGGTCGCGACGTTTCCGGCAACAACCTCGAGCTCAGGCCTGGTTGCCTTTAGTCTTTCAACAGTTTCGAGTACCGCACGACTATGACCATGGGCCGTGTCCAGGGTGACGAAATCGACGCCGGCCTCGACCAGTAATGAAATTCGATCGAGAAGATCTTCGGTTACGCCGACGGCGGCTCCGACTCGCAGGCGACCGTGTTCGTCCTTACACGCAAACGGGAACTGCCTCTTCTTCTGAATATCCTTAAACGTAATCAATCCTTTTAACTGCCCGGACTCATCTACGACCGGTAGCTTCTCGATTTTGTGTTCTTGGAGAAGAGCCTCGGCCGCTTCAAGAGTCGTCCCCAGAGGTGCCGTCACGAGGGGGCCCTTGGTCATTATTTCTGCCAGTCTAGCCCCTCCATCTGTCTGAAATCGAAGATCGCGATTGGTCACGATGCCGATCAATATCGCATCAGAGTCGACGATGGGAATACCGCCGATCGAGTATCGAGCCATCTGCGCCCGGGCGGCTGCAACCGTATCTGTTTCGGAAAGGGTAATCGGATCTACTATCATTCCGCTTTCGGACCGTTTCACGCGGCGTACTTCGGCGGC
Organism: Bacteroidota bacterium; assembly: GCA_004356385.1. Next base: position 6,907 of record SMXL01000045.1, on the reverse strand, counting down.
CTGTTGCTCGATCGACATGTTCTTGTGCAGCACTCCAACTCCCCCCTCTCGTGCCAACGCAATGGCTAGATCGGACTCGGTAACCGTATCCATTGCCGCCGAAACAACAGGGATATTCAGCTCGATGGACTTCGTAATCATCGTTTTTGTAGACACTTCCCGTGGCATCACTGACGATTCTCTCGGAACCAGAAGAACATCGTCATAAGTGAGTCCTTCTCCTCTGAACTTGTCGTTCCTACGTGAAATATCAAATTTCCCGGACGGTATGCTCGAACTTCGGGGCTGCATCAATCCTGTTACAGTTTTACAGTTCTATACAATTTTAATACTTCTCGTTCCGTAAGTATCCTCCATTTACCCCTTCGGACCCCATTTGTTGTCAACCCCGCGTATTTAACTCTCTCGAGCTTGTCGACCTGGTGTCCAATTTTTTCAAACATCCGACGTATTTGCCTATTCCGCCCTTCGTGGATGGAGATTCCAACTTCTCTCCCATCTTCTCCCGGCAGTACTTCGATCCGGTCGACCGTGGCCGGTCCATCTTCGAGTTCAACTCCTGCTCGCAGCGTATTCAGCTGCTCTTCTGATAGAGGCGATTGAGACCGGACGCGATACATTTTATTCACTTCGAACTTGGGATGCGTAAGGCGGTGGGCGAGCATCCCGTCGTTCGTGATAAGCAGGATTCCGGTCGTATGTCGATCCAATCGGCCAACTGGAAAGAGTCCGATATCCTGGAGGCGTTCTGCTGAGACCAGATCCATCACCGTCTTCCGCCCTTTTTCGTCGGACGCTGTGGTGATTATATCAGACGGCTTATTCAGGAGAAGATATTCGAATTTCGACGGGATGATTCTCTTTCCGCGCACAAATACTTCATCAGATGCGCCAACCGTTACACCCAGTGTACGCATTACACTTTCATTGACAGTTACGACGCCTCGGGTTATGAGCTCGTCGGCTTCCCGCCTGGAGCAAATGCCTGCTCTTGCGATGAACCGATTCAGGCGGATTCGTTCATCACCCTTTGGCGATGCATCTGAACGCTCGCTATTTCGTCTGCCTCGGGTGGGGCGACGCTTCCGAGCTCTTTTTCGATGTCCCCTTTCAGATTTCGGCATCGTCCTTGATTTCAATGGAGTCCTCGTCGAGTGTATCGAGGGATTCCTCCGAAGAAAGACTATCGAGACCTGAGGTCATCAGTAGTTTAGCGCGTTCTTTTTGAAATGCGGGATCGGCCAGAATCTCTTCTATCTCTCGGAGATTGGGTAGGTCAGAAACAGCATTGAGTCCGAAAAGCTCGAGGAATCTGTCTGTCGTGCCATACAACAAAGCCCGACCGATACTCTCCGCGCGACCGACCACATCGATCAATCCATGCTCCATTAATCGTCGAATCGCGTAATCACAATTGACGCCCCTTACCGATTCAATCTCTGATTTTGCTACAGGTTGTCGGTAGGCTAGAATGGCAACCGTTTCCATGAGTGATCTTGTGATGCGTTTCCGCTGATCCTGGCTCTTGAGGATCTGAATGTAAGGGGCCATTTCTGGCACACTGGCCATGCGCAATCCGCCTGCCCATTCTCGGATTCGAAAGGCCCTGTCAGCAGCCTCGTAGTAATCATTGATCCGTTCTACGGATTCATCGATATCATCCGGTGATGGAAGCTCGTGCCCGCAAACTTCTGTGTATATACTGGCAATGACCGCACGAGTGATCGGTTCATCTGCTGCGAACACGAGGGCTTCAATGGCCTTGTCCAGAAGTGACGGGCCTATGCCCTCTATGTGAGAGAGATCCGGGTGTGCAGGTAATTCTTGATTCTCGCTATCCATCGGTTTGTGTTTCGTCCATCTTAATACTGGAGGAAGTCGCTTCCTGTTTTTCTGAAGAAGCTTGAGTCAGTTCCACATAGAAATCATCGGGTTCGCCCTGAAGGAAAATATTTAGTTCACCGGATTTGGCCATTTCAAGGATGGCCAAAAACGCGGTTATAACGAACACTTTCGGTTTCCCTGTCACGAGAGAAACAAAGGACGACTTGCTCTGGATCAATAAGACCGCGCGCAAATACTCGCACTGTTCCTCGACCGTGTACGTCTCAGCGTCGACCTCATGAACGTGCTGGTCAGCCTCTATCGTTGTAAGGATTCGCCTGAGGGCAGAAACCAGGTCGAAGACCGTCGCGTCCAGAAGTTCTTCCTTGGTTTCCGGGTCTAGGGCCAAATCGGTAGATGCCAATCCCCTGGTAAACTGGCCGGACCTTTCGTCCCACCTAGATTCGAGACTCTCCGTGGCTTCCTTGAATCGGACATACTCAAGGAGGCGATCGACCAGCTCAAGGCGCGGATCAATCGGCTCGCCTGCCTCATCAAGTTCCTGTCCTGGAAGTAGCATCCTCGCTTTGATGTTGATCAGAAGCGAGGCCATGTACAAAAATTCACCCGATGAATCGAGATCCACATCTTTGAGAAGCTTCACGTACTCGAGAAACTCGTCGGTGATGTCTCCGATGGGAATGTCATAGATATTGAGTTCGTCTCGGCGAATAAAAAAAAGAAGGAGGTCCAGCGGCCCTTCAAATTGCTGTAGACGAATACGATACATATTCTTTTCTAATATGGCGGAATGCAGTTGTTATTCTGATTCTCGATTCCTGAACCAGTCGACCGTGCGCCGAAGTCCGGTCACAATATCAATTGATGGCTTCCAGCCGAGTATTTCCGATGCTTTTGAATACGACAATACGCTCCTCTTCTGCTCACCAGGTTGGCCTTCGCGTCGATTTTCGACGATTGACGGATCAATAGCATCTCTGATCGTAGAGAATAACTCATTTACGCTAGTTTCGACAGACGTACCCACGTTAAAAATATCGGAATTGGAATGGTCCATGGCCAACAGATTGGCTTGAACGACATCCTCTACGTAGACGTAATCACGCGTCTGCTCCCCAGTTCCGTTTATATATACGGGCTCATTGGATAGCATTCGTTCTGAAAAAATGGCAACGACACCAGCTTCTCCATGCGGATTTTGTCGCGGCCCGTAAACGTTCCCGTAGCGAAGCGCGACATACTCGATCCCATACGCGTGGCGATAATATTCGAGGTATTTCTCCGAGCAAAACTTTGCAATACCGTATGGTGAGAGCGGACGCAACGTGTGGTTTTCGTCCTGTGGGGCGTAGTCCGGTTCTCCATAGATGGCGCCACCTGTCGAAGCAAAAAGAACTTTCTGGAGGCCAGCCATTCTACCCGCCTCCATTAGATTCAGCAGGCCCCCGATGTTCACATCCGAGTCGTATCGGGGGTCGGCGACCGATCGGCGGACATCCATCTGCGCTGCATGGTGGACCAGCACCTCAAATTTTTCTTGTTGAAAGAGGCGGGCAACATCTTCGGATCGAATATCCAGCTCATGAAACGTAGCCGAAGAATTTATATTGTCTCTGATTCCGCCTGAAAGATCATCCACTACATGTACCGAATGACCCGCGGAAATAAGCGCATCGGTTATGTGGGATCCGATAAAACCCGCTCCGCCAGTTACAACTATTTTCTTCATAAAATGGCAGGCAAGTTAGTGGTGGTTTTCAGGAATCAGCTCAACAATCGAAAACTGATCAGGTTTGAAAATTTGTTCAGCCAGAATTTGTAAGTCGCTGGCGCTCACCGCATCTACCTGTTCGAGTATATCGTCCAGGGTCCAGTATTTCTTGTAATATACCTCCTGCCTCCCAAGCCTCATCATCCGACTGTCCATGCTTTCCAGGCCCAGCATGACAGAGCCTTTGACCTGGTTTCGAACAGCCTTGAGCTTGCGGTTACTTATGCGGCTGGAGGCCACTTTGGCCAATTCGCGAAAGATCAGTTTTTTTGATCGTTCGATTTTTTTAGAATCTGTTCCCATGTAGATACCAAACTCTCCAGAGTCGGAATGCAGGTTGGCAAACGAATAAATGCTGTAACAGTAGCCGTATCGTTCGCGAATATTCTGGTTCAGGACACTGGACATTCCACCTCCAAGAAGTGTGTTCAGAATCGAAAGTGCAATTCGATTTCTGTCGTGCGCTCCGAATATCCGTGTGCCGAGGATTAGATGAGCCTGCTGGATGGGTTTCCTGGATACCACCGATCCGGGTGTGTATCCATTCATGGGAACTCGCGGTTCCCTGTTTGACAGGCGGTCTGACTGAATGAAACGTTGCTCTACCAGCTTAACGAGTCGATGGTGATCGACATTTCCTGCAACCGTCACAACTATACGGTCCGGCGAAAAATATGTATCAACAAAATTGGAAAGCCTCTCACGATCAAATGATCGTACGGTAGCCTCATTTCCAATTATGGGTCTGCCCATCGGATGATCTTTGTAAAGCTGACTTTCCATCAGGTCAAATACAAAGTCTTCGGGCGAATCTTCGTACATCCGCATTTCTTCAATCACGACGTCTTTCTCCTTTTCCAGCTCTTTCGCAGGAAATGACGGAGAAAGAATCAGATCGCTCAGTGTATCGAGAGCCCGTTCGAGATGCTCATCCAAGGCTCTTGCGTAGAAGCACGTAAACTCCTTTGTCGTAAACGCATTCAGATAGCCTCCGACGCTCTCCATCCGTTCCGCAATCTGATGCATGCGGCGGTTTGCCGTTCCTTTGAACACCATGTGTTCAATGAAATGGCAGATTCCAGCATCTTCGTCCTTCTCATCGCGGCTCCCTGCATCGATCCAAATGCCCATGGATATCGAGCGCACCGACGGAATGTGTTCCGATAGAATTCGAACTCCATTGGGTAGAGTCGTTTTCTGAAACTGTCCCGTTGGGGAATTATCTGAGATCGTCATAATTCGACCAGTCTGCACAGATACACCAGAGGCGAAGGCCTTATGGTCTCCGCCCCCGGGATCAGTATACTTTTTTGTTTTAGCGAGTTCTCGGTCGCGAAACTAGCGTCGCCGGTCGTCTCCACCGCGACGATCTCGACCACGATTATCTCTCCCGCTCCCGTTACTTCTTCCTCGACCGTCACCACGACCTCGTCCGTCGCGACGTCCGCCACCGCCGCGGCGGTCACCGCGTGGAGGGCGCTCTTCGTACCCCTCGGGCTTCTCAAGGAATGGTTTCCGACTGAAACGCAGTTTGCCGTCGTCGCGAACTTCGATCAGCTTCACTTTCACTTTGTCGCCGACCTGGATATAGTCGTCTACGTTCTCCACGTAGCCGTAGTCGAGCTCGGATACATGCAGGAGCCCCTCTTTTCCAGGCATGATTTCTATGATGGCACCAAATCCTTCGACTTTACGCACCGTGCCCTCATAATCCTCGCCTTCTTCGGGAACCGTTACAATCCCTCTGATGATCTCTAGAGCGGCTTCCGCATCTTCGCCGTTCGTTGCAGCAACTGTTACGATACCAACGCCATCTTCTTCAGTGATTTCGACGGTGGTGTTCGTGTCGCGCTGAATGCCTTGAATGATCTTCCCACCAGGACCAATGATGGCACCGATGAACGATGTATCGATCGTGATCTGCGTAAGGCGCGGAGCATAGGGTGAGAGGTCCGGACGAGCCGCGTCGATACCCTCATCCATAATGTCCAGGATATGCATCCGCCCTTTGCGAGCCTGCTGCATGGCCTGTCCGAGCAGTTCACTGGTTAAGCCGGAAATCTTTATATCCATCTGACAGGCGGTGATACCGTCTCTGGTCCCGGCGACTTTAAAGTCCATGTCACCCAGGTGATCTTCCGTACCCAGGATGTCACTCAGAATCGCCGTCTTGCCATCCTGCTCGATTAAACCCATCGCGATTCCAGCTACGGGTTTCTTTATAGGAACACCTGCGTCCATCAATGCCATCGATCCGGAGCAGACACTCGCCATCGACGAGGAACCGTTTGATTCCAACACGTCTGCGATGATTCTAATGGTATAAGGGAAATCCTCTTCAGCCGGGAGCATCTTTATGAGCGCCCGTTCTGCGAGCATTCCGTGCCCCACTTCCCGTCGGCTTGTTCCTCTCAGGAATTTCGCTTCGCCGACACTGAATGGCGGGAAATTGTAGTGGAGGTAAAATCGCTTGTCTTTATCGTCAAATACCTGATCAACGGCTTGGACGTCGCGGCCGGTCCCCAGCGTAACCGAAGCCAGAACCTGCGTTTCGCCTCGGGTGAAAATGGCTGATCCGTGAACGCGCGGAAGGTAATTTACGTCTGTCCAGATTTCACGGATATCGGTAAGATTACGGCCATCGATCCGTAGACCTTCAGCCAGAATCATATTCCTCAATACGTCTTTCTCAACGATTCCTACGGCAGATTTGATGTCACCACTCGTGTAACCCTCGTCCGTTTCTGATGCACGTACCTTGTCGTTTTCTGGATCATCAACGCCCAGTAGTTCGTCAAGGACTCCTCGTTTGAGGTCAGAAATACCCCCGTAAAAAGTTTCCTTCGTGTACGGCCCTCGTATGTGCTTTTCAATTTTGTCAGCAACCATGGGCCGCACTTTGTCTACCAGCGCGTCTGGTGTAGTAAGAGTCGTGTATTCGAAGGATTTGGCTCCGCCCATGTCTTCCACGAGAGCGTGTTGAACCTCACAGAGCTTGCGAATGGCGTCGTGGGCCACTTCAAGCGCTTCGATCATTTCTTCTTCTGAGACTTCATTCATCTCACCTTCTACCATAACGATGGCTTCGGATTTTCCGGCCACGATCAGGTTGAAGTCCGATTCCGCGAGTTCTGGAATCGTCGGGTTAACGATAAACGTACCGTCAACACGTCCGATTCGAACCTCCGCGATAGGACCGTCGAACGGTGCTCCCGCCAAGAGCAGTGCAGCCGATGCGCCAACCCCAGCAAGCACGTCCGCATCGTTTTCCGCATCAGCGGAAATCACATT
>SMXL01000044.1 GCA_004356385.1 Bacteroidota bacterium | reverse complement strand
TTTTACTCTCTTTGACCGAAAGACGCGCCCGAACCAATTCGGCGTCATTCGCCGCCAGCCCGGCCCGTCCCCACGATGTCCATCCAAGAGAAAAGTCGGGATACGCTGTGATCAGCTCCGTCAGTCTCTCGTACGCTTCAATTAATTGGCCACTTGAAACGAGAGCCAGTGCCGCCCTCAAAGAACGAACGCGCTTAGGTACCCAGTGGGGACACGTTTTTTCGAACAGGGATAGCTCGCCAAAAGCCAAGTTCGCACGCCAGGCCGCCGACCGATCGATCGACTCAAGCGATTTAAGATATCCAACCCATTCCAAGGCCAGCGCTACGGACGATTTGCCGTACGCTGATTCGAAGGAGCCCGTACCGTAGGCGCTCTTGAGGGGATCCGACCCATACCGATCGAGAAGAAACTTGATGAACGACCCAGAAACGGTATAAGAGACGGCGCTTCGTCCAAACCAAAATCCACTGATCGACAGCGTGCTAGCGACACGTTCAGCGAACTCTTTCGCGTCCAGATCTCTAAACATTTCTGCCGAGGCGACCATTTCGTGGACCGACGGTCGCCCGTCGGGGGGCTCCGTCGCAACAGCCAGCCCTTCGATCAAGCCGACAGCAAGGGACGCCCGAATGACCGGAAGGCCGAATTCTCTTGAAAATACATGAGCGAGCTCATGAGGGAATACGCTGCCGATTTGAGATGCCAGTACGTGAACCTGTGGCCGCCGAAGCCAGACCGGTGCGACACTCGTGAATCGAGCACCGGTTAATGAAGCCCTCGAAGCTGCGTCTGGATAAATATAGGACTGAATACGACCTTCTACCTCGATCCCCAATTGGCCGCGCAACCGCGCATATCGATATTCGTGTTCAATGGCCCAACGCTCAACCTGAGTATCACTCGTCGTCGAGGTATCATAGTGAAGATCAAAATGCTCTGTCTGACGATGACCGGAAAATCGCTGTTGTAAATACAACTCGGGAGTGTTCAACCCCAGATAGGCAGAGAACAGGTATACAGCACCTATAACGAAGACTACCGAGACCATCCTCCACATGGAATACTGCAACGAGACAAACCGACGGCCGACGAAATACGCCAGGCCTGCCCACAGCAGCGTAAGACCTCGGAACCAGTACAAACCTGAACGCAGAACCAGTTCTTCGTCGTAGAGAGGGCCCAGAATTCCCCCAAACACATGGTTGTAAGTGTAAAACTGGGGGTGGAATCCGATATCAAATACGGGCCCAGAGATCACGAGAAAGAGTCCGATCAGGACGTGCCAATAGTATCGAGCACCGCTCGCGGCTAGCGCAAACGCCACACATACGGACAAGACCACGGTAATTCCGGGAAAGAGCGGGAAGAAGAGAAGGCCGCGAAAATAATCGCAATTGGGTGCCCATAAGACGGCGAACGTGAGCATGAATAGCATCAAGAGAAGCCGTTTCAAACGACCGAATAGAACGCGGCCAAAATCAGAATCGCCGGAGGCCTGGAAAATGCCGACTGCCGCCCGGCCCGAAACGAAATAGGCGATGAATGCCAGGACAGCCATCGACTCGACGTGGAGCCGATTCAGCAGCGGGATAAACCAGAATATCGCTCCCACAATCGAATAGGCAACGATTTCAGGATCTCGGAGAAACCTGGATTTTAGATCAGATGAGGATATACGAAACGCCAACGGAGAAAATTTCCTTGAACTGGGCTTTGGAATTGACATCGGTGTCGTAAAGAACTACCCATTCCAAGTTAACGCTCAGCCAATCGTTGACCTTCATGGCCACCAGGTTTTCCCAGAGAAAGTCCGGCTTTTCGAGCTGGTTAAAAGCAGCAAATACGACCAGGGTAGATTTGTAATGCACATTCTCGAAAATCTCTTTTTCCACTTCGGTGAATGACTCGAGTCCCATCTCAAATCGGACACTATTATCCGCGTCGAGATTGTACAGAGGACGCAACTCTTCAATCAGCACTACAGTTTCTTTCGCTCCGAGGCCCACGCGTTGTTTAAACCAGTCGCTCGGTGAATACGTGAGTCCGATAGATTGTTGAAACGTTCCGGGGGACAAAAAATCTGAAACCTTGATGGGTGGCTCGCGCTCGTCGCCAAAAGGATTCTTCTGATAATTAAATCCCTCGTTGAACTGGGACCGGGCTAGAATGGCAAAGGTAGGATTCATTTTTCCGAAGATTCCGCCGCCGGTGAATTCGAATGCCATCGATAAACGGATAACATCTTCGGACTTACGGACGTCGATTGTGTCCTGTTTGACGATCCCGTAACCCAGACGGAGTTCGTGTGTTTGCAACCAATGGTCGGACACCCGTTCGAGCTTGCCATCGACACCCAGAGTCAAGCCCAACGTGTTCACGCCTCCCTCCGCCCAGTTTTGAAAACCAACTTGGGAGCCTGAAACTTTCGCAATAAGAGACGGCTTCCACGCCGGAACGATCACCGAGTCCGTCATAGCCTGCTCCTGTGCCCGGACCGTTGTAGACATCAGTACAAGAACACACCAAGCGATGACTGCTTTCATGCGATTCGCCATTAACTTCTTGCCAAAAGCGTATAAACAAGAAAGGCCGTACGGCAACGCACGGCCTCTCCAACAAAGTCTTGTACGACAAAGAGGGATTATTCGTTCTTCATCGATTGTACCTCAACCCGGATGTCCTGTGCAGTTCTTTTTAGATCTTGCATCGCTTTGCGGACGCGTGTACCTGCCGCTTTGTTGCCCTTGTTGTAGAATTTGTTGAAATCGTCTTCCATTGAATCTACATATCCTTTCAAGTCACCGAATCTGCTCATTTTATTTCTCCGTGATATGATGTGGTAGTGAACGAGGAAGGACAAAAACCTCGTTTCTGAACTGTTTTGAAGGTAAAGCAATGTTAGAGTTCTGTCAAGCAATAATCGCCTTTATTGACCATAAAACGCCACTTTTTGAATTTTTCCGGTAAAACCCTTGTCGCTATAGCCTTGAAATTTCCCAATTTAGCCACATTTTTTGACGGAATAGATTTTTTCGCTTTTTTTGCTCCAGAACGACGAAATGAATCGTTTCGAGAGCGCTGGCGAGCAGTTTTTAGGTCACTTCGGTCCGGGTTCTTTCAAATACCGACTTTAGTAAGGCCCGGATTCATCAACATGTCGACCGCAAATAACCCGGGAATCTTTAATATATCGACTACAAGAAACCCCGAGTCCATTTAATTACTCCCGCGAGCGGTACAACTATTAGCTTCAGATGTCTTTAGAGATTTACTCCTCACAAAGATATCCACAATCGTTGTTTTGAGACCTCTCACACCCGTTATTGGCAGCGCAAGTGTTGCTCGTCTGACTAGCGAAAATTGATTTGGTGTAGACCAACCTCATGACCCCATTCTGCCATCTTCATTGCCATACCCAGTATTCGCTTCTGGACGGTGCCGCACGCATCAACCGTTTGCTGGTCAAAGCAAAGGAATTGGAAATGCCGGCTCTCGCGATTACCGACCACGGCAATCTCTTCGGCATTCCTGAATTTTATACAACGGCGAAGCGTGAAGGTGTCGAACCCATCATCGGCTGCGAATTTTATGTCACGGCTTCTTCTATGTCTGAAAAGACAGATCGGAAGCGATACCACCAGGTACTGCTGGCCAAAAACGAAACGGGATATCAAAATCTCATTCACTTGTCCTCTCAATCGTTCACGGAGGGGTACTACTACAAACCTCGCATCGATCACGAGATTCTCAGGAACCATAGTGACGGCCTCGTGGCCACAACCTGTTGCCTTCAGGGCGAAGTGCTACAGAGCATTCTGAAAAACGGAGAAGACGAAGCCAAAAAAATCTTCGAGGCCTACCTGGACATTTTCGGAGAAGATTATTACGTCGAAATCCAAAATCACAATATTCCGGATCAGCATCGATGTAACGAGGTGCTCCTGCGGTGGGCGAAGGAATACAATGTGAAAGTAATCGCCACCAATGATGTCCATTACGTGGAGCAGGAAGATTCAGCCGCACAAGATGTACTCCTATGTTTGCAGACTGGAAAGGACCTCTCGGACCCCAACCGGATGCGATTCGAGAACGATCAGTTTTTCCTGAAATCGTCGTCGGAAATGGAATGGATTCTAAGGGATCTAGATCCACGCGTGAGTCAGCAAGCCCTGGTCACCACCAACGAGGTGGCTGAGAAATGCAAGTTCGAGTTGCCGATGGGGCAGCTTCTCATGCCACACTTTCCGATTCCGGCCGACTTTGAAAACGACGTCGAAGGGTACCTCCGACATTTGGTCTATGAGCGTGCGGCTGGGCGTTTCTCCGAAATTTCCCTGGAAATCCAGACCCGGATTGACCACGAACTGGGAATCATTGGAGAAATGGGGTATGCCGGCTACATACTCATCGTGCAGGATTTTACCACGGCGGCGAGGGAGCTCGGAGTCAGCGTGGGTCCGGGCAGAGGCTCTACGGCAGGCAGCCTTGTGGCATACTGCCTCGGAATTACGAACGTGAATCCGCTGACATACAACCTGCTTTTCGAGCGGTTTTTGAATCCCGAGCGTATATCGATGCCGGATGTTGACATCGATTTTGATGATCGCGGACGCTCCAAGGTAATCGATTATGTCGTCGAGAAATACGGTCGGGAAAACGTCTGCCAGATTATCACATTTGGTACGATGGGTGCGCGTTCGGTTATTCGAGACGTTGCTCGCGTATTGAGCATCCCTCTTTCGGAAGCAGACCGCATAGCCAAGATGATTCCGGAAGGTCCAGGGGTAACTCTGGAATCAGCCATGGAAGACGTCCCCGCCTTTCGCAAGTTGAGTGAGGATCCTAACGAGCAGATCCGAAACCTGATGCTGTATGCGAAGGTGCTCGAGGGTTCGGCCCGGCACACGGGTGTTCATGCTGCCGGCGTGATCATTGCTCCTGGAAAAGTGAGCGATTACGTCCCCGTCTGCATCGCCAAGGGTAAATCGGGCGCCGACGACATTATGATCACTCAATATGACGGAAAGTGGGTGGAGTCGTTCGGACTATTAAAAATGGACTTCCTGGGACTAAAGACGCTGTCCGTCCTCGACGATACGATACGACTACTCAAGGACAACCGGAATATCGACGTCGTCCTCGATGAAATTCCGTTGGATGATGAGGCCACCATAGAATTGTTTCAACGTGCGGATACGGTAGCCGTCTTTCAATTCGAATCCAGCGGGATGCGGGAGTGGCTCCGAAAATTGAGGCCAACTTCGATTGACGATCTCATCGCTATGAACGCCTTGTATCGTCCGGGCCCCATGGACAATATTCCCGTGTATATCGCCAGAAAACATGGAGAAGAACCCGTTGAATACCCTCACGAGTGCCTGATTCCCATCCTTGAGCCGACATACGGGATTCCCGTCTATCAAGAGCAGGTAATGCAGATGGCCCAGGAGATGGCAGGATATACGCTCGGCCGTGCCGACATTCTGCGTCGCGCGATGGGAAAGAAAAAGCGCTCGGAGATGACCAAGCAGAGAGAGATCTTCGTATCTGGTGCCGCCGATAGAGGAATCGAAGAAGAGACCGCGAACGATGTGTTCGACCTCATGGCCAAATTCGCCGGGTACGGGTTCAACAAGTCGCACGCGGCCGCCTATTCAATCATAGCGTTTCATACGGCCTATCTGAAAGCCCACTATCCTGCGGAGTTTCTGGCGGCGGCCATGACAAACGACATGGGTGACACCAAAAAACTGTCGATTGTTCTCGAGGAATCCAGGCACATCGGGATCGATCTATTGCCTCCGTCCATCAACGAGAGTCAGGCCGATTTCACCGTCGAGAATGGAAAGATTCGTTTCGGGCTCGGAGCGGTGAAGGGAGTAGGGCGTGGAGCGATCGAGAACATCCTGGAAGCGCGACAAAGTGACGGTCCGTTCAAGTCCATCTTCTCTCTGACCAAGCTCCTGGATACGCGGTCTGTGAGCAAGAAAGCGATCGAATGTTTGGCCAAAGCAGGCGCGTTGGATGACCTGGACGGACATCGAGCTCAGTTAATGGAGGCTGTAGACACGGCGATGCGATACGCGCACAAGGTTCAGGCTGATCGCGCCGCTGGTCAAAATTCGTTGTTCGGCGTAGGTGGCGACGGCGCCGTAACCATGGAACCCGCCTTGCCGGTTGTTGACCCGTGGCCACGCGGCCGGCTCTTAAAGGAAGAACGCGAATCGGTCGGATTTTACGTTTCGGGACACCCACTTGAGGCCTTCTTGCCTGAAATCCGTGCTTTCGCGTCTGCACATGTGGCCGATGCCGAATCACTGGCGGAGGAAAAGGGAGACGATGACAACGGGTATAGAAAGAATCGGCCCCAACACTCGTTCTGTGGAATCATCACCGACGTTACGCATCGAACCAATAAATCGGGGAGACCCTATGCGTTCGCAACCTTCGAGGACTTTTCCGGTCAGGCTGAGCTGGTCTGCTTTTCCAACACCTACGATCGAGTGCAACGATATTTGAAGGTGGACGAAATCGTACTCATTCGAGGAAGCGTAGACATGCGCGGAGGCAGTGCAAAGGTTCTCGCAAACGACATCATCCCTATGTGGAAAGTCAGATCACACTACGTGAAATCCTTGATTGTTCGGGTTGATGCCGATGCGTTAACCGAAGAACAGGTCGATGAACTGGCAAAGCTATTCGAGTCCAACAAGGGATCCTGCAAGCTCTATTTCGATCTGATCTCCAGAGACTCAACGCAAGCTGCCCGGCTTCTGAGCCGGACGGCCGTCGTCGACCCGACCACGGAAGTGATGCAGGGACTCACTAGACTTTTCGGCCTACATGCGGTCGTGGTTGAGGGAGACGGTTGAGAAAAGCCGCCCGTATTCGAATTCGCGTGGTCGTCGATTCACCCCCTTCCGTGGTTTCTATTCGAAACACGGGAATGTCGAAGCCGTAGCGAGAACATTCCAATTTCTATCAGGTGAAAGTTTTCAGGTCGAATTCAGAGTTCATGGTCCGTCGTACAGCCTTCAAAGAGCCCTATCAATGGGTGGGGAATACCTTCTTGCCGGGTGTGCTTATCGCAACGATCGTCGTGTTATCTGCAGGCTGTGCAAAAATCGACGAGTTGAGGGAGCGATATACACCGCAAAGTCCGAGGGAAGCGTACGAATATGGCCTTGAATCGAGTGGGTTGAGCCAGAGTGCAATGGGCATTGCGTGGTTCGAAGTCGGCAATCAGGCACTCCTGGAGCCGGTGTCTCCGACGATACCGTATCGAGAAAAAGGTTACGTCGACCCTGCCAGACCACAGGCAGTAGCATTTTATATCCAGTTGACGCGTGGCCAGAGATTTATCGCCCATGTAGCATTTACCAAACCGGACTCAGGCAGCATTTTTCTGGATCTTTTTCAGGAGCTGGATGAACTGGGCCTCGGAACAAGACGAGTGGCCTCAGCCGACTCGACGCAGTCTATCCAGTTCGACGCCGATCGATCCGGGACCTTCCTCCTCCGGCTTCAGCCTGAGCTGTTGGCCGGAGGCCAGTATGAACTGAGCGTCAGTACAGCCGCATCAGTCATCTTTCCCGTATCCGGACTGAACAGCGGAGCCATTCAGAGTTTGTTCGGAGATTCGCGGGACGGGGGACGGCGAAGCCATCACGGTGTGGATATATTCGCTCCTCGGGGAACACCCGTCATCGCAGCTACGGACGGCGTTATTTCCAGCACTCGCAACGGTGGATTAGGAGGCAAGACGGTTTGGCTCAGATCCTCACGAACAGGAGCGAGTCTGTACTACGCCCATCTGGAAGAGCAATTTGTTAGAAGAGGAAATCGGGTCTCGGCAGGCGACACACTGGGTTTGGTGGGTAATTCTGGAAACGCTCGAACCACCCCACCCCACCTTCATTTCGGAATCTATCGCAACGGGCCGGTCGATCCGCACCCCTACATTTATGAGCCCAACCACACACTTCCAGGAATCGCCGTAGAACTACTTGAAGGCGAAGTATGGATGAGGACACGGATCGGCGATTCGGGATTATATGCAGGACCCTCTCGAACAAGCGAACAGTTGATGCTGCTCGAAAAATATACCAGCATCCACGTTCTTGCTGCGGCTACCTCGTACTATCGAATTCGATTGCCGGACGGAACGACAGGGTATATACGAGGAAATCAGATCGAGTCAGAAACCGAGCCAATCGAGCAATTCATCATGGCCTCCTCGGCGCCGATCCAAAGCGTTCCAGACGAATTCTCGGGTACCATGGGCCTTCAGCTGCGCGGCAAATCCCTAAGTATTCGAAGTCGGTTCGGTGAATATCTTCGTGTAACGACTGATTCGGGTCAAACAGGGTGGATTCTCGAACTATAAGGAAACCTGGGCGCTGGTCACCGTTTCAAGCTGAACTTCTTTCATTCCTGGAATCATCGATGATTC
This sequence comes from Bacteroidota bacterium, assembly GCA_004356385.1. The sequence goes on along the minus strand of SMXL01000044.1, from coordinate 230 downwards.
GGACACTGGTACGATTACCCAGATTGATCTTTGTCGGCTTGATCAAGATGTATCAGGCCGTGTTCTCTCCTCATTTTCCGTCTTCGTGTCGCTTTACACCCACCTGTTCGGAGTTCGCAACCGAGGCGTTCACGCGATATGGTGCGATCAAGGGTCTTATCCTGTCGATCCACCGCGTAGCCCGGTGCCATCCCTGGGGAGGTCACGGGTATGATCCACCGCGATGGTTC
>SMXL01000043.1 GCA_004356385.1 Bacteroidota bacterium | reverse complement strand
GACCCGCGAACTCCCTTCCCGGTCAGAAATGATACGGGCTTTTGAGTCCAGAGACCCGTCGTACGACGGAATTTTTATAACCGGCGTCAAAACGACCGGGATATTCTGCCGACCGACCTGTTCCGCCAAAAAGCCGCTGGTCCAAAACGTCGAATTCTTCGTTTCCCCCCGCGATGCTTTATTCGCAGGATTCAGGCCGTGTAAACGCTGCCGACCGATGGAGGCTTCCGATCGACCACCTGTGTGGCTGACACCTCTGCTGGAAAAGATTGAGATTGATCCTTCCGAGAGATGGCGGGATCGCGACCTTCGTGAGCTAGGATTGCCGCCCGATCGTGTACGAAGGTGGTTCAAGAAGCACCATAAGATGACGTTCCATGCGTACAGTAGAGCTCGGCGGTTGGGCGCGGCCCTCGGACAGATTCAACTCGGTAACGGGGTAGCCTCGGCGGCTTTCGACGCGGGATATGAATCGTTGAGCGGATTTAGTGACGCCGTAAGAAGGATTCATGGAACAACGCCATCGAGCCTTCGCAAGTCGCGGACACTCTGGACGACTCGAATCCCGACTCCTCTCGGGCCTATGATCGCCTGTGCGACAAACGAGACCCTCTGTCTTTTGGAGTTTGCAGACAGGCGGATGTTGGAGACGCAGCTCAAGAGAACGCAGAAGATTCTTGGCGCCGTCCTCGTGCCTGGAGAGAATGATATCCTGTTCGGAATTTCCAAGGAGCTGGAGGCGTATTTCGAGGGCAGGCTGACGGCCTTTTTGACCCCGCTCGAATTGAAGGGTACGCCTTTTCAGGAAGACGTGTGGCGGCAATTATTGAAAATTCCGTTCGGAACGACGACCTCGTACGCTTCGATTGCCGAGTCGATAGGCAATCCGAAAGCCGTGAGAGCCGTTGCCCGAGCAAACGGCGACAACCGAATGGCCATCATCATCCCCTGTCACCGCGTTATTGGTAAAGACGGAACGCTTACAGGGTATGGAGGAGGATTGTGGCGAAAAAGGCGCCTGCTGGATCTGGAAACCGGCCAGCTTGTGCTCGGTGAGGAATTGGAATCATCCGTCGCTTGAATCGGTTTTCAGTTTTCCCCTCAACAGTCGAACGATGGCTGCGAGCGCAAACAGAACCCCCAGCATCGCTACGACGGAAGATCCTGCAGGGAAGTCGAACTGAACAGAAAAGTAAATCCCGAGAAAACCGCCGAGTACCGAGAGTGACAGGGCCAGCGGAATCAGGGCAATTTTACTCCGAGTTATCAGAATTGCAGATACCGGCGGGATAACCAGGAAACTGAATACGGGAATCACTCCGCCCGCATTTACGGCCAGGACGATGGCTATACCGATCGAGATATAGAACAGGAAATTCCAAAGGTTAAACGAACCCAATTCATCAACTTCTCGATTCCCAAATTTTTCTGTGATTTCAAAGAATTGACGTCGAAATATGAAATGGACGATTCCAAGAATTCCAAAGACAATCGCCATAGACATGATTTCGGAATTGGTGACCGTAAACAGACTTCCGAACAGTACTTCCTGGATATCGGAATCACCGTGTGCCGCTTTTGAAATGAGAAGCACGGTCGCCGCAGAAGAAACGGCGTAAAGGATGCCGATAATGGCTTCCTGTTTGAGGCGCTTATCCGTCACTTTGATAAACGACATCAGGAAGGCTCCAACGAGCGTGAAAACCATCGAGACGGTGGTAGGTGCGAGATCGAAGTACGCCGCGACCGCAACGCCAAGCATAGAGATTTGACCCAGGGCCAGGTCAACAAATACGATTCCGCGTCCGACTACGTGCGTCCCCAAATACGCCAGTAGCAACCCCATGATAATCGTAACCAGCAAAGCCGATTGAACGAATTTGAGCGCAAAGAGATCAGGCATTGATACGATTGGACGCTTAAGGCGAGTCGGTCGAAGAACTGAACGCGTTGATCATAAGCTCGATGTCGTATTCGAATAGATCGAAAATGGTGTCGATGCCTTCGTATGCTCCCACGGAAGAGGCGAGCGGTACGACAACACCGTTAACCCTGCTTACGACCAAATTCGCAGCGTCGTGTTTGAAGTACGGAGCGATAATAAGGACCTTCAAATTATCCTGCTGCATGTGACGAATGATGAGTGCCAACTGAGACGGGGTAGGTGGAATGCCAGGTTTGGGCTCTAGAAAGTCAGCGATATCCAATCCGAATGCTTCCTCGAAGTAAGGCCACTGGTTGTGATACGCGATGATGTGAGCTCCTTTGTAAGGAGCCATTCGTTCTTTCCATTCGATGAATTTAAGGTCCAGTCGTGTACTGAACTGTTCGAGATTCTCTTCGAATCGAGACTTGTTCGCTGGAAGTAATCGAGTTAGGGCATTCGTGATATTTCGAGCCATTATTTGCACCCGGTCGGGGTCCAGCCAATAGTGGGGGTTTCCAAATACGTGGATATCTCCCTCTTCCCGGCTCACGCTGGATGGAACCTCCAGAAGTGGAACGTCAAGCGATGCGTCCAGATAACCGTCGCCGCCCGGTTGAATCTTCGCGTTTCGAGCACTGGTGAGAAGGGCAGGCACCCATCCGATCTCCAGATCGAGGCCGACGGTGATAAACATGTCGGCACGAGTCAGCTTCAGAATATAGCTGGGTTTCGGATCAACGAAGTGGGGGTTCTGGTATCCGGTAGCGATCGAGAACGTTTCGACCGCGTCCCCACCGATCTCGCTCGCAAGATAGGCCAGGTCGGGAAGCGTCGTAACCACCTGAAGTTTGTCCTGCGCGATCGCGCTGTTGAACGTAAACGCGCAAAGGCCGAGGAGCATGCAACCAGTCAGCTTGGGGTGCTTCATTCTCGTCGTTTTTAACCGAAATGTAAATTAATATTCATGGGCTCCATGTGTGCCGATCACAAAGATGACTCTGACCACTCCCGTATACAACGTGTCCATATGTTCACCCCATATACGCCGGACTCCGAGCTCGATTTTTTGAAATTGAGTCACATATAGTCCGAGAGTCGCGGAAAAGCCATTTTCATTCCAATCTGGATTGTCGGGGAGATCCGAGTGATCGAATCGACCCGTGATCAGCCATCTCGCGGCGAATTGATAACTGACCAAACCATACATGCCCCACGTCGAAATGTCTCCTCCTTCCGTCTCCATTCTACTTAGAAATGTTTCTATCTGAGCCACAAAAGACTCGTACGTGTTGAATTGGACCGGTTTCCATTTGTATGTCAGATCTACGCCCCCCATGAGAGTGATCATTCCATGGGAATTTGGACCGACGAGGCCGGATATGCCCAGCTCAAGAGTCGCGTCGCGCGAGAGGTCCCAGAAATTCTTCAGATGAGAGGTATAGAGCAAGCGATTGTTTTCGGCCCTCTCGAAACTCTCATTCTCACCGGGTCCTCGTGTAATCTCAAGAGAAATCTCCTGATAGAACGAACTATTGGGGATGAGCCAGCTCAAACCGACGCCCTGATCATTCAAGCCCTCAGGGCCAAAAAAGTTTTTATAAACGGTTGGAATATCGGTATATGGAAGAGCATGAGGATGAAGGCGATTGATTTTTCCCACATTGCTTCGAAATTTTCCGGCTTTTAATTGAAGCTGATGGGGGAGTGCGAGAGTCGTGAGAAACGCCTCTTCCAACTCAAACTGAATCTCGCCGTCTTCGCTGGCGGCAGCTATGTAGACATCAGCTCTCGCAAACGGATCGATTGCTGACTTGAAAGCTGTTTCTACCTCGTGCAGCTCGAAATCGAAGTTTCGATCCCCTTCAGAGAAATACATCGCACGCGTGTCCCCGATGACGGTAATATCAGGATTCGTCGTGGGCCTGGATCGCCCGCTATTCTGACGAGGACCAGGTGTCGCCAGAGAGGCTAATTCCCTTTGGAGTTCCAACAGGAGGGAGTCCGCTGTCGCGACGGAATCGGGATCCTGGGCGGCAACGGAACGACTAAAGAGCGATATCGAGACTAAGAGTATGGACCCGAAGATGACACTTCGCTTGATCATTTCCGGTATTTTCAATGGCACGCTCACGGATTATTGGTGCTCGTCTGGCTGGTCTTTGGTCACGGCATCTTCCGTCGCAAGATCTTCAGAAAACTTCGATCCGGCCGGTGCACGATAGGCTTGAAAGGGAATGGCCAGCAGATTAAAAACCGCGTCATTTTCTTCCGGCTTCATGTGCGTGTCGATTCCATAGTTGAGGTCCGTCGTATTCTCGACCGCTGCGAATGTCCCGAATAGTCGATCCCATATCGAGAGGACATTTCCGTAGTTCGTGTCCGTCAAGGGCTGCGAAAAATGATGATGCACCTTGTGCATGTTTGGTGTGACGAATACGTAGGAGAGGAGTCTGTCAACTGCCGGAGGAGATTTAATATTCGCGTGTGTGACCTGCGTGAACACGGCCGAAATCGTCTGATATAGAAGAACGACTCCGATCGGTACGCCAGCGACGAAGACCCCGAGTATAGTGAATGCCGCCCGAAATACGGATTCCCCCGGGTGATGTCGGAGTCCTGTCGTCACGTCGACACGCGTATCAGTGTGGTGAATCAGATGGAATTTCCAAAGCCACTTGATTCGGTGTTCGATCCAGTGAATCAAATAGGCGCCAATTAAATCGAGAAGCATGAGTCCCAGGAGCACGTGAAGCCACGCAGGTAGGGAAATGAGGTAGAGCACACCGAATCGATTTGATGCCGTGAAGTCCGCCGATGCGACCAGCACAAAGGCTAGAGAGAAATTGATGACCAGTGTTGTGAACGTGAAAAATAAATTCAGCGCCGCGTGACGAATCCGTTGCTTCGAAATTGAGAATAAGGGTATGGCACTCTCGAGTATCCAGAGAAACCCAAGTCCGCCCACCAAAACCAGAGTTCGATACGCTGGCGGGATCGATTCGAAAAACTCAAGGAACGCATCCATTGCAGCGAACCGTATTGATTACCGGGAATAGTTCAAGACATAATCGGGTACCGATATTCCTTCGATCAGCTGTTCGTCATCGACTGGTGCCATTATGTGCTGCTGGATTGGAATAACTCCGGCCCAGACGGGAAGATCATAGTCTTCTTGGTCGTCGCTCGGGT
>SMXL01000001.1 GCA_004356385.1 Bacteroidota bacterium | reverse complement strand
GGTCCGCCCAAAACGACCAGTCATTGCGAGATGTCAGACCAGGAACGGGCCCTACTCGGAATTCCCGAAAACCTGGTTCGGTATTCGGTGGGAATCGAAGACGTCGAGGACCTCCAAGAGGACTTGAGCACGGCATTATCGTCGCTCTAATCGGAACGGGTTCGGCCGGCCGCGCAGCCGTCGTGAACGCTCAAATGAACCCATCGTCACGAGATTCCTGAACAGGAGCCTCGAGGTCCTCTCAACGAGAGAAATAATACAACAGGACGTCGTCCAGAAGAGGCTTCCAGTTCTCCCAGTTGTGCTCGAACGGCACTTCCAGGTATTTCATTTCATAGCCCTTGGCTTCGAGTATCCGCTTTAAGCGTCTCGTGCTTTCTTCGTTATCGCTGTACGTCCCTGAGCTCAAAAATACCTTGATGGGAAATTTTGTTGAGTCTTCGTAGCTCGAATAGACGGAAGGCACTGGTCTCATTGCTGGCGATTGAATAGCGATGCCTTCAAACGAATCATGTCCATGTATGCCGAAGCAGACAGAATTCAGTCCGCCGAACGATAAGCCGAGAATCACCCTATCGGTTCGATTCGCCTGGGTATTATAGGCCCCGTCTATGTGCGGAATCAGTTCATCGGAAAAGAATCTGACATAGTCCGTGTTGCACATGAACTGGCTGTTCCGCCTGTTGGTGGAAAGCCGGTGTGGATCCCGATTGTCGATGAAAACGGCAATGACGGGCCTAATTTCATCCGCTTCAATCAGTCGATCCAAAAGAGCCGGCATTTCTCCCGAATCGATGTACCACTGACCGTCCGTCACATAAATGACAGGAATGTTTTTCAACGAATCATGTCCGCCAGGAAGGTAAACACGATACTGCAGATCGTAACCGAGCACGGTACTCGTAATGATCTGGTTGTCGGTTAGGATTCCAGCCGAATTTCGCGAGGATTGCCCCGACGCGGAAAAAACGGCGAAAAACACAGTGAAAAAAACACCACAACACGCTGCCAAAGATGTCGATAAAAAGGAAAACAGGGGTACCGCTTGAATACGGGATCGCATGGAATCGCTGAAGACGTACAAAGTGAATCACACGAGACCGTACGGAAGCTCTCGAGACTAGTTGCTGGACTGGCCCGTGTTTATGTCCAGATTCGGAAGCGCTCTCTGCAACCTCTCAATTCCCTGGGCTGTCGTATGGGTCTGCCAGATAAATAAAGAACGAAGCGACTCGATGCCCTCTAACCGCGTGAGTCCTTCATCGGTTATCGAAGTGCCATACAGATTGAGATACTCCAGGAATTGAAGCTCGCCGACGTAATCCAAGGCTTCATCCGAAACGTCTGTCTGATCCAGGTGAAGACGAGTCATATGTGTCAACCTGGATATAAATGAAAGAGACGTGCTTGAGACGACGCTCTCCCCCAGATCCAACCACGCAATATTCTGACTGATCGCTTCCATGGCGTCAGTCGCTTCGGCTGTCAAACAGGACGAAGCGCGCGGGCAAATAACGTGCAGGTAATTTTCTGTTTCAGAGAGGCGGGAAACACGTAGACCCGATCGCGTGAGCGTTGTTAGTTCGGTCGAATCAGGGTCAAACACATCGATCGCAAAGATCCCGTGCCGGATATCGCCAATGGATAGCCCTTCGAGAATGGCCTCAATTTCGGGCGTAATGGATGCCTCTCCAATTTCTTGCTCAAACGAAGCCCCTTGATCAATCCACCATCGTATCAAGGCCGCCTCCGCGATGGTCACCTGACGTCGGCTTTCGGGTGGCATGTGGTCAGCGTGGTTCAGCGGCAACCAGATGCGCCGCACTAGTTCGCTTCGATCCGAACGTCCTGAAACGACTACTTCTCCGTCCTTCCCGCCCGCTAAAATGTCCGTGGAGTTTTCGAGCGAAAGTCCCCCCTCGTGTGTCTTGGAGTTGTGACAAGTCACACACCGGTGCTGAAATATGGGATCAACAAGAACGGCATACACCCCGGCGGCGGATGGGTCGGACAGAGAGATTTTCCCTAGATCTTTCTTTGGAGGCAAGCCCATGAGATTGCGAACGCCATCCGGTGCATAGCGAGTCAGGTACCCCTCCTGGTACGTCATATCGCCGCCAAAATGTCCGCCCAAAATGATACATATGAGTATCCCGGCGGCGACCCCTGAAAACGATTTGGAATTCTTGTGCCCCTGAAAAAAGCCGGATTTCATTAGATATGCGAGCGTTCCAAGCGCCGCTAACGAAAATCCGAAAATTTTATGGAGTCGTATCGTCGATAAATCATATCCGCCGCCCGTTTCCAGGTGCAGTCCGACCGCGACTGAAAGAATGGTGGCCCATGTCCCGACAAGAAACGCGAGGACTACGCCCTGTTCCAACATTTTTTCGGATCGGAATCGACTCCATCCGTCCAGAGCGATGGCGAAAACCAGAATCCCTATCGGAAAATGGACCAATGATGGGTGAAATCTTCCGAGTAATAATGCTAAATCCGAAGACCGGCCAATCGTGAAGCCCGTCGTCCACATCAGTAGAATACCAACCAAACCCGCGACCAGGATCCATCCCGCTCTTTTTCCGTGTTCACTTTCAGTCGCTAGGTTATTCATCCGATCGTCAGAAAAGGTATCCGTCACATATCGAAGGGAGAAAATAGCAGATTGGACATGGAATAGTGAGAGGCGACGCTTATTCTTCTTCCATCCTGAAGCCCGGTCTGGCATCCCACGAGTCCGAGCCCTTAACAAGCGCGTTCTTATGAAAGAGAAGAGCTCTTACTTGTCTCGGCGAAACTTCTTGAAACGCACTGCCATAGCAGCAAGCGGATCCAGCTTCTTTCCTGCTACGATGATAAATATTATACGTACGCCACGATTGGGAGAGGAAATAATCGGTCACGGCGATTTTCGGTACCGCGTCGAGAAAGAATGGGGGACACTCGATTCCAGACAGACTCCTGTGAAAAATTGCCACGAAATGGTTCAGGATTCTCGAGGGCGTTTGATCATGATCACCGACGAAACGAGTAACAATATTCTCATCTATGATAAAGGCGGGAAACTCTTGGATTCCTGGGGTACGGAGTATCCGTTTGGACATGGTTTGACGCTCTGGAATGCTGGAGGCGAGGAATTTTTGTTCCTCTGCGACAATGGCTTCGATGGGAATCCCCAGGTGGTGAAAACGACATTGGACGGCCGTGTTCTCCAGCGATTTCCAAATCCTCATTCAATTGGCGAGTATGGAGAGGATGACCCCTATCATCCAACAGAGACAGCGATTGGACCGTCAGGAGATGTTTATGTGGCAGATGGGTATGGCTCGCAATGGATTCTTCAGTTTTCGCAGGATGGAGAATTCATACGGAAATTCGGAGGGAAGGGCGACGGGGACTCCCAATTCCAAACAGTACACGGTGTTTGCCTGGACTTTCGCCGAGAAGAGGAGCCATCTTTGATCTGTACGTCCAGGACTCACAACTCGTTCAAACGGTTTTCGTTAGACGGCGAATATCTGTCTTCGGTATTTCTTCCGGGGGCGTTCGTCTGTAGAGCTGTAATCGATGATGATATCCTTTATTCAGGCGTATGCTGGTCTCGCCTTCGATACCTGAATCAGACCCCGAGGTCGGGATTTGTTACGATACTCGATGGTCAGAATCATGTCGTCTCTAACCCGGGTGGAACCGCTCCTGTCTATGAAGAAGGCCAGTTGCAATTGATGGTTCAGGAGTCTCCGGTATTTATGCACTGCCACGACGTTTGTGTGGATGACGATAAAAATCTGTACGTCTGTCAATGGAATGCAGAACAATCGTATCCCATAAAGCTGGTTCGAGTATAATCCAACGCAATTCGACTTCCAGCGTATCTTTGGATTAGTTTCTCTCCGTTTTTCTCTTGAAGCTTAAGTGCGGCACAAATGATTTGTAAGGCGTTCGTGCGAATCGCTCTGGTATTCGCGTCCACTCAGTTTCTATTGGTCTCCGCCGTAGCTCAGCAGACCGTGTCGGAAATCGCTGGTCGCCCTGTGATGACTGCGACTCTTCTTGATGAGGCGCCTGTTCTCGACGGATTGGTGTCAGGCGATCCCGCTTGGTCGAACGTACCGGCCTTCGACACATTCTGGCAGCAGGCGCCGAACGACGGAGAGCCGGCGTCCGAACGAACCGAGATTCGTATTGCCTATACGAAAGAGACCTTTTACGTCTCGGCTATTCTATACGATCGAAATCCACAGGATATTATCGTTTCCGACAGTAGGCGAGATGCGTCACTTGACGACACCGATAGTTTCAGATTCATTCTAGATACGTATCGAGACAGCCAAAACGGGTTTGTATTTGGCACGAATCCCGCTGGAATCGAGTACGACGCTCAAGTGACAAACGCAGGTCAAGGTGGTTTTGGCGGTGGGGGCGGCGGTAGTTTTGGCGGTGGCCGGCAACGACGAGGATCCGGTGGCGGACTTAATCTGAACTGGGATGGAGCCTGGGAAGTCGCGACCATCACAACAGAATCCGGTTGGAGCGTTGAATTCGCGATCCCTTTTCGAACGCTTCGATTTCCGGGCACCGACATTCAGACCTGGGGCATCAATTTCCAGCGCAACATCCGGCGGCGAAATGAAAAGTCATTCTGGGCGCCTCTCCCCCGGCAATACACCTTGACACGCGTTGCACTCGCTGGCGAGGTCCGGGGAATCCAGGTTCCGAGTCCCAGAAATTTAAAAATCATGCCGTATGTGCTGTCCAACAGTCAGCAAGACTACGAAATCGTGGATTCTGAATTGGAAAACACCGGCGATTTCGGATTGGATCTTAAGTACAGCGTCACTTCGAGTTTGACCCTGGATGCTACGTACAACACAGATTTCGCCCAGGTTGAAGTTGACGAGCAACAAGTAAATCTCGATCGCTTCTCGCTGTTTTTTCCGGAAAAGCGGCCGTTTTTCCTGGAGAATGCTGGACTTTTTTCAGTGGGTGAAAGAAGCGAAGTAGAACTCTTTTTCAGTCGGCGTATTGGCATTGACGAGAACGGAGGATCGGTTCCGATCGTGGCGGGTGGAAGGCTTTCTGGACAGGTTGGTGCGTTCAAAGTGGGCTTGCTCGAAATGCAGACTGAATCGGTGGGAGACGACATTCAGTCCAACAATTTTGGCGTTGCGCGTGTGGTCAGAGAATTTAAAAACAGATCCTCCCTGGGCCTGTTGTTTACCAATCGTCAGGGCACGGGCAAACTCGCTGAAGACAACGACTATAACCGTCTCTTATCGGTTGATGGTCAACTGGGAATTGGAGTAAACGGTCACATCAAAGGCTTTTTTGCCCAGTCCGTTACCCCGGATGTGTCGGATAACGAGTTTGCCTTTCGGGTAGATGGATCGTACTCGACTGAATCGGTCACGTATTCAGGAGGCTATACGGAAGTCGCTAACCATTTTAATCCAGAGATCGGGTTCCTTCGACGAAGTAATTATCGTAAGGCATCCCTTTCCATTTTCTCTCGAATCCGTCCCAACGATTTTCTTTCCCTTCAGGAGATAAGGCCTCACACCAGTATGTGGGGATATTGGGGTCGAGATGATGCGTTTCAGGAAACTGGATATGTGCATCTGGATTCCCACTGGGAATTCAAGAATGCCTGGGAAATCCACACAGGCTTCAATATTCGGCGAGACGGGGTGAGAGAGGAGTTTGAGATTTCGGACGGCGTCATAGTCCCCGCGGATACCTACGACCACACTGAAATTGCAATCGTCGCCCAGACAGATAGTAGTGATCCAGTAAACGTCCGCATACGAACGACGGTCGGTGGCTTTTTCGGTGGAGATAAGGTTTCGCTTTCTCCGTCGCTGAAAATTAGAAAGGGAGAAGCCTTGTCCACAGAATTTAGCCTTAGCTACAACCAGGTGGACCTTCCCGGTGGATCATTCACAACCAATCTATTTCGCGTCCGCGTAAACTATTCGTTTTCTACACGCGTTTTCATTCAACTACTCGGCCAATACAACGACAGCGACGACATCTGGTCTGCGAATGCTCGATTCGGTTGGCTGAGAGCCGCCAATACCGGACTCTTCGTCGTCTACAATCAGACCAACCTGATCGACGGTTGGCCCGGGCTGGTGCTCAACAAGGGTCTGACCGTAAAATACACCCATTTATTCGACGTTTTCGAGTAGCCGGGGAGGCGGCCATGCGAGTAGTTCTACGCGAGTAGGCCTTTGACAACTTCACCGTGCACATCCGTCAGCCGATACCTCCGCCCCTGATGAAGAAAAGTCATCCGCTCGTGATCGACTCCCAAGAGATGAAGTAGCGTGGCCTGAAAATCGTGGACGTGTACCGGATCCCTTGAGATGTTGTATCCAAATGGTCCGGTCTCTCCATAGATCTGACCC
>SMXL01000042.1 GCA_004356385.1 Bacteroidota bacterium | reverse complement strand
GAATGGATATGACGCCTGGGAATACGGCCAAATCTGCGCGTGTAAGACTGCTGCGTTCAATCACTACCCGATCTAAAGTAATGGTCGTCGGAGTCAGTTCTAGAACAATGGCACCAGGCGCCGTCGTGAGGGTCGTGTCTTGCGCCACATAACCGATGAAGGACAAACGAACTAGATGTCTACCGGCTGGAATCCCCGGAAGGGAAAAGAAGCCGGCCTGATTGGTAACCGTTCCCTCCGAAAGATCAGGTAGATAGATATTTGCGCCGTACAGCGATTCTCCTGAAACACGATCAAATACGAACCCCGAAATCGTACCGCGGGATGGCTTCGATTCGTCCAACTCAAGGTCCGTTAATACCAGAACATATTGCCTGTCGGAGATGACCCGCACTTCGACGGCAGCATCCTGGACGATGCATCGAAGGGCTTCCAGGGACTCAGAGCCGTTATACGTACACGATGACGAGAACTCGCCGATTAGATCGGTCGAATAGACGACATCGATTCCTGTCTGGGACTTGAAATCCTCGACGGCCTCCAGAAGGGGGGTGTCATCGAACTGGAAGAGATAGTTCTGCGCGACTACGTTTGCACCTTGCGCCAGGCCAAGGACTAAAAAAAGTAGAAGAATCAGGCGTTTCTGCAAAACCAGATGGGCATCGACGAGCGATGCGAGTCTAAGCCATGAGAGAATAGGCGGGGAAGACCCAAGCGCTGGGGGCTTATAGACGATTCGTAGAGATGCGTTCCGGAATCGTCAGCGTGTGAGGCAACAACAGGTGATCACGAAGTGATTTTTAAATCGCCTGTGTCAGAATCTTCGTGTATTCGGACGCCAAGTGCTGCCGCAATCGCATCCAATATGGAGACGACACCCCGTTCACGGGCGAAGGTACCCGTTATCATAAGATCTGAGAGTTGCCGATCAACCGAAATAGATACGTCATAACTATCCATGAGTCTCCGGACGACAATCGACAGCTCGGTGTCTTTGAAGATGAAGAGATTCGCCCATGAAAGAGCCTGCTGGAGATCCACGTCCAGCGGAGCAGTAGGGAGATCCGCGCCCAGTACGCGACTGTATTGACCCGGAGATAGCATTACTCGGCTCGTCTCCGTTCCCAACGTGGCCACGGAAATGCTTCCGCTGACCAAAACAACCTCGGTAAGAGAGGCCTCTTCGTTGTACGAGATACCAAAACTGGTTCCAAATACAGAGGTGACAGCGTTATTCGTCGAAACTCTAAACTGAACATCACCGGGTGTCACATCGAAGAATGCGCTTCCTTCGAGTTGTATTTCGCGATCAAATGATTCCTCAGAACGAAGCGTAATGGCCGATCCCGACATCAGGCGTACACTCGAACCATCGGGAAGATTAACCACATGTGTTCGACCGTCCGGCGCCCTGATAATCAGTCCGTCTGATTCTGTAAAAATCTGACGCACGATGAACATACTCGAAATCAGCATGACTACGGTAGCTGCGAGTCCAAGCGAAAATTGTCGAACGGAAAGGCGCTGAAAAGGCGCCGGGAAACGAACATTTTTCAGCGGTGCCCGATCGATTTTCGTCCGACTGGGGGCGACAACCTCAGACCAACATTCGTCAAAGGCGACCACGTCTGATCTGATCCGATCCAGGATAGTTTCGACAGCGGCGTGTTTCTCGATCGCTGAAGACATTGCCGCTTCGGTCGCTTCAATTTCCAAGCGCTCGTTCTCCGTCAGGTCCCTCTCATACTCCCCGTCAGACAACGCGTATAGAACCAGTATCCGGGCATCTGGTAGATCCTGTTCAAGCGATTCGCGAACATGACCGGTAAGAGCTGCCCAGTGGAGAACCATCTGGGAGAGAGACGGATCATCTTTACATGCCCGTTTCAAATCCTTCAGATCGCCTTCAGAGATCTGGTCCTGCAGCAGAATATGTTCTATGGTCGTTCTCATTCGTGCGCTTCTATACTCCATTCAGCCATCGAGCCGCTCGTTGGGGTTTGACTCAAAGCGTAGATCATTCTCAAAATCGACCCAAAAAAGCACTTCCAAAAAGAAAAAATGCGATTTCCAACGCCGCAGACAGCTTCGAATTCGGGGTGAGTACGTAGCTTACGCTTGGGATATAGCCGCAGGAGGGAGTGAAAAAGTAACAAGGAGATTGCAGGATTCATCACGCTGAATTTGACAGGAAAGACCACATTATCATCCACCAGAGAACGGAGATAAGCTGCCTCAGCTTATCGAACGCTCGTTTGACCTGCATTTTAACCGCGGCTTCGGTTGTGCCTACCATATCCGCAATTTCTTCGTATCGATACCCGTACTCGCGCAGTTCTATAATCTGTCTGGCCTTGGGGGAGAGTTGCGCAAGCGCCCTCTCGACATCGATGGTCGCGGCAGCATCTGCCTGATAGGTACTCCCTTCAGATGGAGCAAGCTCGTCGAACAGAGTTTCCTTGGCAGAATAGCGACCCCTGAAATAATCCTGCAATTCAAACAGGGCGGCCTTCATTGCAAATCCCTTGAGCCGAGACGGGTCTCTCAAATCGACAAGACTTGTCGACACGCGAACCAGTGAGTTTTGAACCAGGTCATCGACTTCAGCCCGCGAGCCTATCCGACGAATAAAAAATCCCCGAAAAATATTCTGGAGGTCTTCCAGTAACAGAGTCAGGGCCGATTCATCCCCATCTTGAGCCGCGGCCGCGAGTTTTCCCAGATCGTTCATTTCGGAGTGGCTCAGTCGATGATCGGTCCGACCGGATACGTGCCCAGCACTTTCACGGACGCAGCTACTTCTTCCAGATGGCGAAGGGCGTTCTGTATCGATTCATCCTCGGTTGATCCTTCCAAATCAAGATAGAATAAATACTTGCCGGGGCTGCCCACGAGAGGGCGGCTTTCAATCTTGAACAGGTCTATGTCTCTCAAGGCGAATACTGCCAAGCTTTTATAGAGGCTCCCCGGGATGTTTTCTCGCTGTGCATAGACGACGGATGTTTTGAACGGACCCCTTTCTGGATTCAAAGATCCAGCATCGTCCATTCTGGCCAAAGAGAGGAATCGCGTGTAATTCCGGTGATCGCTTTCGATACCTTCGGCAATTGCCGTAAGCTTGTATTGAACTCCAGCGATCGCGCTAGCGATCGCTGCTCTCGAACCGTCTGCTCGTTCGGAAACCATCTTCGCGGCTCCGGCGGTGTCGTACACGACGACAATTTCAGCTTCGGACAGGTGTTCACGTAAAAACGATCGGCACTGACCGAGGGCTTGCGGATGCGAGCACACCGACTTGATATCTTTCAATTCGGATCCTGGGACGACCAGCAGGTTATGTCTGATTCGAAGTTGAATCTCGGCTACGATCCTCAGGTCCCGTTCCTGAAGCAGGTCATAGTTCTGGTGGACACTTCCGAATAGAGAATTTTCAATCGGAATCACACCACGATCAACAGCTCCAGAGCTGACGGCTTCAAAAACGGCCTCAAACGATCCCGACGCAATCGCCGTCGCGTTCGGGTGTAGAGCCAGCACGGCCTCTTCACTGAACGCTCCTGATTCCCCCTGAAAAGCGATGTTCATGTGGACCTTGAAAAACGTGGATGCTGGACGGAGCTGGATAGGATGAAAGGACGGACGACTCACATTCGATCAGGGGCCGAAATACCCAGGACGGTCAGTCCATTCCGAAGCACAATTTTACTGGCAATCGCCAACAACATACGCGCCGAGGCCAGGTCTTCGGTTTCACCGATGATACGACAATGACTGTAAAACTGGGTGAATTGAACGGCGACTTCGCGCAGATAGGTGGCCACTCGATGCGGCTCGCGTGACTCGGAAGCCCGGGAGATGATCTCAGGAAAGTGTAGCAGCACTTTCACGAGGGCGATTTCCGAATCGTGTTTAAGGAGATCCAGGTTTGCGTTTTTATCGGCAGCGAAACCAACTTCCTCCGCTTTCCTGAGAATCGAACAGATTCTCGCGTGGGCGTACTGGAGGTAGAAAACGGGATTTTTATCGCTGGCCTCTCGAGCCAGATCCAAATCGAATTCGAGGTGTGTGTTGGCCGAGCGCATCAAAAAGAAGAATCGGGTGACGTCTTCACTTACCTCGTCAATCAGGTCATCGAGCGTCACGTACTGGGCCTTTCTCGTGCTCATTTTGACGGGTTCATTTCCGCGAACGAGCGTGACGAATTGATAAATGACCACGTCGATGCCGCTTGGATCGTACCCGAGCGATTTTACACCATTCACTACGTCCGGAAACGTAGCGATATGATCGGCACCGAAAACATCGACCATGAGACTGTATCCTCGTTCAATTTTGTCGATGTGGTATCCGATATCGGGTAGACGATACGTAGGCTCTCCAGAGCTCTTGATGAGTACCGTGTCCTGCTCCTTACCGAATTCAGTGGTTTTAAACCAGGTAGCGCCGTCTTTTTCATAGGCAAGATCTAGCTCTTTGAATCGGTCAACGATTTTCCAGATACGGCCGCTGTCGTAGAGTGTTTTCTCGTTGAAGTAGGAATCCATTCGGATACCGAGTCGCTCGAGGGTAGCTTTGATTTCAGTGAAGATTTTTTCTTTGGCAACGGTTTTGAAAACGTCGCTTTCTACGTCGTTTTCCAGTTCCTTTCCGTATTTGGTAAAAATCTCCGCGGCAATCTCGTCGATATAGTCGCCCAGATAACCGTCGTCTGGAAAGGGCTCGGGGACTACAATCGTCTCGTCGTCCGATCCAATTGTTTTCGTTGCGATTTCAGGATTCACCCTGGCCAGGTATCTAGCTCTGACCGACTCGGATAAAACCCTCATCTGTCGGCCGGCATCGTTGAAATAGTACTCTCGCGAAACATCGTATCCCGACCACGAGAGAAGATTGGCGATCGTGTCTCCCAAGACGGCATTTCGGCCGTGTCCAACGGTAAGAGGCCCGGTCGGATTGGCCGAAACGAATTCAACCAGGGCAGTTTTTGGCTGTGGATGATCTGAAGGAGACGGGTCTTTCGAGGAAACTCCCTCCACTGCTTCCTGGGAAATCGAGCTTTTCCCATAGTCGTCAGCTGCTTTTAGAATCTGTCGAAGACCCTCAAACAAGTGTTCTGATCCGAACCAGAAATTCAGAAAACCGGCACCGGCCACCTCCACGCTTCTAATTTTTCTTTTGTCGAGCGGAAGCGCGTCCAGCCTATCGACAAGCTCCTCCGCAATCTGGCGAGGCGATTTGCGAAATACCTTTGCCAATTGCATCGCGGCGTTAGAGGCCAGATCGCCGTGGTCAGGATTCCCCGGAGTTTGAAATTCTACAGCGAACTCTTCCGGCACGTCTCCCATTTGAGAGAGTGCGTTCTGAATATTATTTCGAAGGTATTCGTGTATCTCTGGCATAATAAACGGCCATATTTCAGAACAAAAAACCCCGACCCAGTTGGCCAGGGATTTCAGCCACAAGCTACGAAATCGTGCGAATCTGTGGACACTCAAGCGCGATGGACGCGTGAAAGAGAATAAAACATTCGCACACAGCCCGGCGTTAGAAGTCACGATCTGACCTGGCCTGAGCGGCCCCAAATATGATTTTCTGTATTCGAATATGCGAACGGGTCGATACATTCTACTGGTCTTCAGTGTAACGGCACTGCTCGGTTCTGCGGGTCCAGTTTCTGCGCAGTCGGATTACTCGTTTCGCGTGGCACGCGTTAAGTATGGAGGGGGCGGAGATTGGTATAGCGATCCACAGTCTCTCAGAGAGCTTCTGGCGTTTGTTCGAAATCAAACACACATCGATGTATCACCGCGAGAAGAAGTGGTGGAATTGTCCAGTGACGATCTATTTTCTTTTCCTTATGTGTATCTCACCGGACACGGGAATGTGCGATTCACCGACGACGAAACAAATCGCTTGAGGCACTATCTGGAGGGAGGAGGTTTTCTCCACATAGACGACAATTACGGCCTCGACCCGGCCATTCGAAGAGAGATACGAAAGGTGTTTCCGGATAAAAACTTTGTTGAACTCCCCTTCAGCCATCCGATTTACCACACGAGATTTGAATTTCCGAATGGTCTTCCCAAAATACATGAGCACGACGGGAAGCCGCCCCAAGGATTCGGAATCCTCTCTGAAAAAGGTCGCCTGATGGTTTTCTACTCCTACGAATCTGATTTGGGTGATGGTTGGGAGCCCGAGTCCGTACATAAGGATCCGCCAGAAAAGCGACTCGCAGCGCTCAGGATGGGAACGAATATTATCGCCTACGCGATGATGAATTGACAGCGATGACTGATCGCGCGCCGCCGATACGCGGTCTTCCCAAGAGAAAATCATCTTCCCGACGTACCTTTCGAATCCGTTTCTGACTTCCATTCCGAACGAGACTGAACAACCATTACCCCCCACCCAACGAAAGACCAAATGTCCGTACTTGAAACTGCAGATCCAGAGGTTTTCGACGCGATCTCTAAAGAGGTGGCTCGTCAAAACGACGGACTTGAGCTCATTGCTTCGGAAAACTTCGTTTCCCGGGCCGTCATCCAGGCGATGGGCACGCCCTTGACCAACAAATACGCGGAAGGCCTTCCGGGTAAGCGGTATTACGGCGGTTGCCAATTCGTGGACATCGCAGAGGAACTCGCAAGAGAGCGGGCTAAGGAGTTATTCCATTGTGATTGGGTCAATGTTCAGCCACACTCGGGCGCGTCGGCCAACGCCGCAGTGTACCTTACACTACTCAAACCGGGCGACACATTTCTGGGATTGGACCTTTCGCATGGTGGTCACCTGACGCATGGCAGTCCAGTCAATTTTTCGGGCATCCTATACCACGCAGAGTACTATGGTGTGGAAGCCGAAGGGGAAATGGCTGGATACATCGACATGGATCGGGTTCGAGAGAAGGCGAAAGAATTTCAGCCGAAAATGATCTCTATTGGAGCGTCTGCTTACAGTCGAGATTTCGACTATGAAGCTTTTCGAACCATCGCCGACGAGGTGGGAGCCTTTCTCTGGATGGATATGGCTCACACAGCCGGGCTAATTGCCGCCGGGCTTCTCAACGATCCGCTTCCTCATTGCCACGTTGTCTCTACGACCACCCACAAGACATTGCGTGGACCGAGAGCGGGGATGATTCTCGTAGGAACGGATTACGAGAACTCATTCGGGAAAGTGGCCCCCAAATCGGGTCGCGTAAAAATGATGAGCGAACTGTTCGACTCGGCGGTCTTTCCAGGCATGCAGGGGGGTCCACTCATGCACGTCATCGCCTCGAAGGCTGTCGCGTTTGGTGAAGCGCTGAAGCCGGAGTTCAAGGCCTACTCTGTCCAGGTGATTGAAAATGCGACGGTGATGGCTGAAGAATTTGTCAACCGGGGTTACTCCGTGGTTTCCGGAGGAACAGATAATCATCTGTGTCTGATTGATCTCAGAAGCAATAAGCTGACCGGGAAAGAGGCCGAAGCTGCCCTGCAAGGTGCAGAAATCACGGTAAACAAGAACATGGTTCCGTTCGACGATGAAAGCCCGTTTGTTACGAGCGGAATTCGATTGGGTACACCGGCCATGACCACACGTGGATTTGGTCCGGACGAGTTCAAAACCGTGGTTTCCATGATTGATGAAGTGTTGTCGGATTCCACCAACACCGACGTGCAGTCGAGGGTACGGCACGAAGTATCCGAAATGTGTAAACGGTTTCCGCTGTATGACTTTGTGGTCGCGTAATTCGAATCCGTTTACTCCGTCCAGTGAATTCGACAAGGTCATTCGAGCATTGCGAATCAATCGAGACCTTTTTTTCGTAATCTGATGATTGCAGGCTCTACCCCGGATATCCGTTAGATGTTTACGTATGAATGACTGAAAGTCCCCTTTCTTCCACCGCATATGCCGATCTGGTCGAGCTTGGACGCAGGCTATACGAGAAAGCCCTGGTTCGTCGCGACGATGAGTCGATTACTGATCCACGCGGTCAACCGATAGGCTGGCTGTTGGATACCCGGATGCCGATGCTCGACGGTCAGATATTCCGGGAAGTAGGGCAGGTTCTCGCGGAGCGCCTCAGAATGAAAAAGATTGATCAGGTGGCGGGATACGGCTTCGGTTCATACGCGATGATCTGTGCAGTCATGTCGTCCCCGATTTTGCCGCCTTTTAATGGTGGTTTTATTCGCGAGGAGCGGAAACCTCACGGGCGACGACGTCTGGTTGAAGGTCCCCTTGATCGGGACAAGCCCCTCGTTCTACTGGATGATATCATCAATAGCGGACGGAGTGCCACGACCGCCCTTAAACTTCTCCAGGGTGATGGATTCAACGTGGTCGGTATGATGACTCTGTTCAACTTTACGTGGAGCGGAGGTCGTACGAGACTGGAATCTCATGGTATCTGGGTTGACTCGATTCTCGACCTGAACCTGCGCGAGAATGGACAAAATGGTTCGTAGGGATCGCCTTGTTCTTTCGAAGGAATCCATTTTTTCGTAGCGTCGTTGATACTGGCTCCGAGAAGCCGTCCGATTACCCATGTCTCTGATTGATCAGCTCAAATCCAAATTCAAGTCGTTCTCTTCGAACGGGGCCAAGCAAGACACCTCCGAAGGTTCGGTTGCGCGTCACGAAATGGCGGAGATGGGTTTTCTGGACCATCTTGAAGATCTCAGATGGGCCATTTTGAAGGGTCTGGGGGGCGTGCTTGGTGCGATG
>SMXL01000041.1 GCA_004356385.1 Bacteroidota bacterium | reverse complement strand
CGCAGAATAGGGTCCCACACGGTAAATGGCGACGATGCTATTCTCGTCATATCCCGAAAACCGCCGGCTGCGAGAGCTAACAATTCTGAATCGCTCTCTGCGGCGGCGCCGGCAAGATTTACAAGTGCTACCGCCAGCAGCTGAGGCACATGGCTGATCACCGCGGCAATTCTATCATGCTGCTCTGCGGTGAGAAGCATAAGTCGAGCACCCGTCGATCGCAGCAAGGTGACAAGGGGTGTGAAATATGACTCGAATGACTCAAATGACACGGATTCAGGCGGACAAAGAACATACGTCGCGTTTTCGAGCAACAGTTCGTCGGCATGCCCGGGTCCTGTTCGTTCCGATCCGGCCATCGGGTGACCGCCTACAAAAGTGACGTAATCAGGCAAATAGTTACGGGCTGAATCCCGGATTTCACATTTCACTGAACAGACATCCGTCACAATCGCTCCGACCTCCAGAAACGGCGCCATCGACTTGAAAACAGATTCAACAGACGATATGGGCGTTGCGACGATAACGATCTCAGCATCCGAGACAGCTTCTTCGATGGATTCGGCAATCTCTGAGATGGCTCCACGCGCAAGAGCGGTCTCTAACACGACAGCAGAATCAAATCCGCATATGTGAATGCCGGGATTTGATCGACGAAGGGCCAGGCCGATCGATGCGCCAATGAGGCCCGTTCCGATGATTGCAATTCTGTGTTCCACGCCGCGAACTGGTGAATTGAGAAAGGCTTGGAAGTTATTACCGAGGGGCCAAAGAAATGCCGCAAAAATGTCGTCAAGTTTAATCTATCCCCATTTTTAAAGCGGTCCCGACATGGCAGGCTTGTTATCTTACCGTCTCAATGCCGCAAATTCACTTTCCGATCGCGCCGTACATGTCAAAACAGTCATTTAATCCGGAAGATGCCTTTCTATTTGAATCACTTCTGGGCGAAGAAGAACGTTTGATAATGGAGTCGACGCGGGAGTACGCGTCGACGTCGCTCGAACCTCGCGCATTGGAAGGCAATCAGCAGGAAATTTTTCACGCCGAGATTCCCCGCGAAATGGGTGAACTCGGATTGCTCGGTTCAACATTGCCTGAAGAATACGGGGGATCTGGAATCAGCAATATGGCCTACGGTTTAATTGCCCGCGAATTGGAACGAGTTGATTCTGGCTACAGGTCCTTTGCATCGGTTCAGTCTTCGCTGGTTATGTATCCGATTTTTGTCTTTGGCACCGAAGATCAACGGCAAAAATATTTACCTCGACTCGCAACGGCAGAACTAATTGGGTGTTTTGGCCTGACAGAACCAGATCACGGGTCAGATCCGGGATCTATGAATACGACTGCCTTGAAAACCGACGGCGGGTGGATCCTGAATGGTGCGAAAATGTGGATCACAAATTCACCCTTCGCCGATGTGGCCATTATCTGGGCAAAAGCCAAAGAAAAAGCCTCTGACGAAGGGGTTATTCGCGGGTTCATCCTGGAAAAAGAGATGGAAGGATATAGTGCTCCGATCACGCATAATAAGATGTCCTTGCGGGCATCAATCACGGGTGAAATCGTCATGGAAGATGTATTCGTGCCAGATGAAAATGCGTTTCCGGATGTCCGGGGTCTCAAAGGCCCGTTCACCTGCCTGAACAGCGCGCGATTTGGGATAGCATTTGGCGTCGTAGGCGCGGCTGAAAATTGCTATTCACGTGCATTCAAATATGTGATGGAAAGGAAACAGTTTGGGTATCCGTTGGCTGCCATGCAACTCGTGCAAACCAAACTGGCTAACATGGTGACTGAGATAACCAAAATGCAGCTTCTCGCTTTTCGTCTTGGACAGTTAAAAGACGAAGGGAAACTCGTTCCATCGATGGTCTCACTAGCAAAAAGAGCCAATTGCGGTTCTGCATTGGAGATAGCCCGGGTTGCGCGCGATATGTTGGGTGGAAATGGTATCACGGGCGAATTCAGGGTAGTGCATCACATGATGAACCTTGAAAGTGTAAATACATACGAAGGGACATATGATATTCATGGCCTGATTCTCGGGCGTGAGTTGACGGGCATACAATCGTTTACTCCACGGGGCAACGACTTATAAGGCTTGTTGGCTCGCTTTTCATTATTTTCCAAACTTGATAGATCGTAACAATCGATATTAACACGGCGTACTGTACTATCTGTTCAACGACAGAGGAGACGCCGACAACAATAGCCCATTCCCGTTATGCCCGAAGAACTTTTCGTCCTGTTTGTACTTGCTATTCTATCATTCACGATACTTTCGATCATCGGAATGACAATGCGGTATAAATCGAAAAATGCACAGCGAAACATAGGGTCAGGGTCTTCGAGTCTTACAACCAGTGAGCTCGAGCGAATGATGAAACGAGCTGTTCGTTCGGCAATAGGACCTCTGGAAGAAAAGCTTGAGACGCTGGAGGATGCCTTGGTTCTCCAAAATACTCCTCGTCAGATTGAGGCATCCAAAGTTGATTTGTTATCTGATATGGATCTACATCTGAGTGAGGACGCGCTTGAGAAAGAGCGCGTCCGAACCAAAAGCTGATACACTGACGTTTTGGAAGACGACTCAACGGAATCATCATCGCGCCTCGATCCAGATCGGTCTTTCGAACGTCCGGAAGGAAGGAAGGCCGGCACGATAGTCAAGGCGACCGGGAGTTGGTATGACGTCCAATCCGGGACGAAACTTTACCGGGCAACTATTCGGGGTCGATTCAGACTTCGTGCCACCGACGAGACAAACCCGGTTGTGGTGGGTGACCGCGTCGAATTCTCGGTGAACGCTGACGGAAGCGGAGTCATTGAAATCATTGAGGAGCGGATAAATAAACTGTCGCGTCGAGCGGCTGGTCGTAAAGTCGGCAAAGAGCACGTGATTGCCGCCAATATTGACAGTGCGTGGATAATCCAGAGCACACTATTTCCGAAGATCAATTCTGGGATGATCGATCGATTCCTGGTAATGGCAGAGGTATACGATATCCCGGCCAAAATCGTCATCAATAAATCGGACCTGATAGACGAATCATTTGCCGAGGCGATAGAATTCTGGGAAGACGTTTATTCTGAGCTGGGTTACCCCGTATACCGTACCAGTGCGAAAACGGGGAGAGGAATAGATGCCATTCGTAAAGCGATGCAGAACAAAATAAATGTCATCGTCGGTCCATCGGGTGTGGGGAAGTCGTCGTTACTTAATGCGATCCAGGACGGCCTCCAGTTGCGGACCGGAGAAATAAGCGAAAGCACCGGAAAGGGTGTGCATACAACCACGTATGCCGCACTTTATCCACTGTCTTCAGGAGGGTATGTCGCAGATACACCCGGTTTGCGGGAGTTTGGACTCGTGGACATTGCACCTTCAGACCTGACACATTTTTTTGTCGAATTCGCAGAGTTTGCCACTCTGTGCAGATTTCCCAATTGTGTGCACGACCACGAACCGGATTGTCGCGTGCAACAAGCCGCAGCAGACGATGTAATCCGGCCGGAACGATACGAGAGTTATCTCAACATCCTCGAATCACTCAGACAAGGGAAAAAAGACGTGGGTCGATAATACAGCGCATCCGGCTACTTTTTCTTCGCCTTCCTGCGCGGCTTTTTCTTAGCGCCTTTCGCTTCAGCTTTTTTAGCCAGCAGGACTATCGCCTCTTCAAGCGTGACTGATTCCGGTGCCTTGTCTTTCGGAAGAGATGCGTTCAGTTTCTGATGTTTGACATACGGCCCGTATCTACCATCAAAAATTTCGATCATTTCTCCAGTCTCAGGATGTTTTCCAAGCGTACGAAGAGGCTTGTTTCGTTGCGCTTTTTTTGCGATCAGCTCAAGGGCCCGGTCGTATCCTACGGTGAGAACGTCATCTTCCACCGTTAAAGAGGCGAACGTAGAACCATGCTGCACGTACGGGCCGTACCGCCCAATATTGGCTACAATATTGTTACCTGTTTCGGGGTGTTGACCCAGTGTTTTAGGGAGCTCCAGAAGCGACAACGACTGTTCAAATGTCAGGGATTCCGGGTCGAATGATCTTGGAACGGAAATTCGCTTGGGTTTTCCTTCCTGTTCATCGTCGCCGAGCTGTACGTAATACCCGAACGGTCCTTTTTTCAGGAGAACCGGTATTTCGGCTTCTGGATGAATACCCATCACTTTGTCTTCCTTGAGCTTATCATCGATAAATCCTTTCAGCATTTCGGCTGTGATGTCAGCTGGTGCCGTTTCGGGAGGGATTGAGGCAGGCACTCTTTCGCCGTCAACCTCTGCGTCTACGTACGGTCCGTACTTTCCAACCCGCACAGTGTAGGGCTCCCATTTAGGGAAGCGAATACTCGAGACTTCTTTGGCGTCGATCTTGTCGAGGCTTTTTTCTACCTGAGACTCCAGTCCGGCCTCGCCATTAAAAAACTTTTCCAGATAGGGGAGAGCCTTAATTTTTCCATCGGCAATATCATCGAGCACCTGCTCCATCTCTGCCGTAAACCCTACATCGACCAGGTGGGCAAATTGTTGTTCGAGCAAGTTGTTGGTGGCGAAGGCTGTCAGCGTCGGAATAAGCTGATTGCTCTTCCTCCGCGTGTACCCTCTGCGAACGATCGTGTCGATGATTGACGCATACGTACTCGGTCTCCCGATGCCTTCTTTTTCAAGAATTTTGATCAGGCTGGCATCCGTGTACCGAGCCGGCGGTTTAGTCTCATGCCCCTTGGGATCCAAGGATTCCAAGCCCGGGTGGTCGTCAACGTCGAGGTCCGGTAGAGGTTGTTCGCGGTCATCGAGAGCTGCGTCCGGATCGTCGGATCCCTCGATGTACGCCCTGAAAAAACCAGGAAATTCGATTGTCCTGCCGTTGGCCCTGAAGGTCGATGTATCACCGCCGTCTCCGGCATGAATTTTAACCGTAACCAGATTGAGTTTTGCGTCTGCCATCTGGGAAGCGACGGTTCTTTTCCAGATCAGATCGTACAAGGCTCCGTCTTCGCCGCT
>SMXL01000040.1 GCA_004356385.1 Bacteroidota bacterium | reverse complement strand
GGGTCGGAACCATCAGATGGGCGTTGGAAATAAATAAGGCCTCCAGCACCGATCGTTTTCCTGACTACCTGTTTGTCGAGTCTGTCCATGGCACCTCGTCCTCGATCTCCTTCTCCGGGAACAGTAATGCCTAAGACGCTTCCTCCGTCCGTCAGAACACCATCGAATAGTTTGAAGCCCGAACCCCTCAAGGCTTCGGAAAGATCATGTATCTCCATCCCAAATCGAAGATCCGGCTTGTCTGAACCAAAACGGCGTAGTGCCTCGTCGTAAGTCATCCGCGGGAAAGGAGTTTGCAAGTCCACCCCCTTCAGGTCACTCCAAATTTCAGTAATCAGACCCTCAGTGCTCTCGAGGACGAGATCTTCTGTTGCGAAAGCCATCTCCACATCAATCTGTGTGAATTCAGGTTGCCGATCGGCTCGCAAATCTTCATCTCTGAAGCACTTTACAATCTGAAAATATCGATCCATCCCCGCGATCATGAGGATTTGTTTATAGGTCTGCGGAGACTGTGGAAGCGCGTAGAATTTCCCTGCATGCACGCGGCTCGGGACCAGATAATCCCGTGCTCCTTCGGGCGTCGATTTCATCAAAACCGGCGTTTCTATTTCCAGAAAATTATTCGAATCGTAATACCGCCGAACGGACTGATAAAGCTTGTGCCGTAGAATCAGATTTCTCTGCAACTCCGGACGCCGCATATCCAGATATCGGTACCGAAGTCGAAGGTCCTCGTTTGCCTTTTGTCGTTTTTTCTCATGCGCCGAAACCGTGAATGGGATAGGTTCGGAATCATTTAGTATATCCAGATCATGGACCAGGACCTCGACCGAACCCGTCGCCAACTTCTCGTTGACCTTCTCTTCAGATCGCGCAACGACAATCCCTCTGACTGAAATAACATATTCCGACTTGAGTCCTTCGGCGATTCTATGGGCTTCTTCATGCTGAGTCGGCTCAAATACAATCTGCGTAAGTCCAAATCGGTCACGGAGGTCGACAAAAATCAGTCTGCCAAGATCGCGTCTTGTGTCCACCCAGCCCTTCAGGACAACGCTTTCTTCTACGTGATCTATCCGAAGATCTCCGCACGTATGTGTTCGTACCCCGTGTCCGGGTTCGCTATGCTTCGACGGCTTCTGAGACATCAGTTCGGAAATAAAAAGGGCCTCACGGCCCGGACGGACTGGTCGAAATCGACTTGTTCAACTCTGTAAAAAGAATATACTGCCAGCACGCGTGAGAGGTTTTTGATGTCTTCTGAAATTTTGGTTTAGACAGCAGAGCACCCAAGCTCTATCTTCCGGCGGTCTTTTAACCCAAGCAGATTCAGATCTATGTCCTCTCAAGAGTCCGGATTGATCGCAGATCGAACTTTCTTCGGCCATCCCAGAGGGTTGGCAACGCTCTTCTTCACGGAAATGTGGGAGCGTTTCAGTTACTACGGAATGCGGGCCTTACTCATCCTGTTTATGACAGAGGAGACCATTTCGTCCAATCCAGGATTGGGCTACGATGTGACGACGTCCGCCGCCATTTACGGATTGTATACCAGTCTGGTCTATCTGCTTTCGCTTCCTGGTGGATGGGTTGCCGACAATATCTGGGGTCAGAGAAAGGCGGTTTTCATTGGAGGGTGTATCATTGCTCTTGGCCATTTTACCATGGCCGTACCGACCGATTACTCGTTTTTTCTTGGACTCATTCTCATCATTTTAGGCACCGGACTTTTAAAACCCAACGTCAGTACGATAGTAGGGGAGCTCTATCCTGAGGGCGGTGCGAGTCGTGACGCAGGATTCAGCGTTTTCTATATGGGAATTAACGTGGGCGCCCTCATCGGTCCGCTGATATGCTCATTCCTCGGAGAGACTTACAACTGGCATTGGGGCTTTTCGGTGGCAGGCATCGGCATGGTACTCGGACTGATTCAGTTCAGAAGGGGCTACAAGCACCTCGGCGATGCGGGACTGCTTCGTTCCAATGATCGGGAGGAGATCGCCAGGAAAGAGAAACAATTCTATCTGGTGACAGGAGCCGTAGCCTCGGTCCTGGTACTCTTCGGTTTTCTGGTCTCGTCTGGTGTACTCCCATTAACACTTACCCAGATTGCCACCTATCTTGGATCGGCGATTCTGATTCTTGTGGCTCTGTTTTTCATCTATTTACTGGCGTTCGTGGAGCACACAAAGGATGAAAAGAAGCGAATTGGTGTTATTATCTGGCTCTTCCTTTTGTCTGCCATTTTCTGGTCAGGATTTGAACAGGCTGGTTCCTCGCTGAATCTATTCGGACGCGACTTTACGGATCGAGTCATCTTTGGTTGGGAAATGCCCGCTGGATGGCTTCAATCCGTGAATTCGACGTTCATCATTATTCTTGCACCTGTGTTTGGTGTGATCTGGATCTGGCTCGCCAAAAGGAAGGCGAACCCGTCGATTCCAATGAAATTCGCACTCGGATTGATAGGGCTTGCCGCAGGGTTCTTTGTGATATCCTGGGGAGCAGCAAACGCGAGCGCCGAGAATCCGTCTCCCATGGCCTGGCTCATCGTCATGTATTTCTTGCACACCGTCGGCGAACTTTGCTTGTCACCTGTCGGATTGTCCTCGATTACCAAACTCGCGCCGGTCAATCGAGTGGGTCAAATGATGGGAATCTGGTTCGTTGGGACGGCATTAGGTAATCTTTTTGCGGGCCTCGTTGCCGGAAGACTTGAAACCTTGGCGCCGAGCACTCTCTTTTGGAACGTGGCGCTGATGATTGGTGGAGCGGGTGTTCTCGCCGTTCTATTCAGTCCTCCGATTCGAAAACTGATAAAGGGAGTAGAATAGTCAGAGCGCCAGGATCAGGCTGATTTCCGCGGTCCTAGAAGGTGGGGTTCAAACGCAACCAGACCGACGGATCGGTACCCATTCCAAGATCCTGGAGTGGCCAGACGATCTCGAGGCGAAGGTTTCGGTCATCCAGGGAGATGCCAAAGCCAGCGGCAGAGAAGATGTCGTCGGAGCTGAATTCGTTGAACCCACCTACATTCATCCAACCGGCGTCAAACAAGCCGAAAAAGGCCACGTCGTCGAACAGGTCGTCAAAAAATCCCGGCCTGTAAAGCGTGTACTCCACGTTAGCAAGGAGCATTCGGGTTCCGAATATCGCATTTTGCGAATAGGCCCTTACGGACCCGACTCCGCCCAGCGTAAACGCTTTCTGAACGGGAACGTTACCTTCGGAATATCCTCCTCGAAGTCGTACGCTTAGGCCGGTGTGCCGACCCATTCGAGCATAAGATCGCAAGTCTCCAACGTATCGATTGAACGAAAAATCGCCTCCCATTCCTTTCCCAAATTCTGCGTCAAGCCGAAACGCAAAACCAGTAGGTAGGTAGCTGTAGCCCCGAATTCGACCGCCTTCGAGCGATGCCACAATCGTTCGCATTTGGCCATCCTGAATGGACGGATTGAAGCGAAACGGATCGCCGCCAAACAGCGACCACGACGTTTCGTTTTGTAGAGATCGGTATTCATCGTCACGATATCCGATTCCAAATTGCACGTAAGGAGTCATTTTTCCAACCAGGTACGCTGTCCATCCTTCGGTCTCGTAATAGTCGAAAAAATCGTACTTGAATAGGCCTGCTGCCAGGGTGTTTTCAACCCAACTCGACTTCCATAGGTCACTGGTGTTCGTGTTTCTTCGATAGGATCCACCAATCTTCAGATCAAAATCCTGTCTTCGGTAAGCGTGATAGAGTTTGGTCTCTGCTCCGATTTCATATCGCCAGTCATCGAGTGAAAACGCGTAACCGACCTGTCCATAAACGCGCCCCCGTTCATAATCACTCCAGTCGAGGGGAAGGCGGCTTACACCCAAAACAAGGCCTTCGACGCGATTATACCGAAAGGCTGGAATCGGTCGGTAAAGGGCCGTTTCTTTGAATGGCCAGCGATGTGTGAATTCACCCACAAACGTCGACGCGTGGCGATGCCAGTCGATGTCTGATTCTGTCCAGAAAGTATCGTCGTCCCAGTCACGATTTGACGAGCGCGTGTCTTGTGTTTTGTCTTTTTCAACAATCCTGTTTCGTTTCCGAGAGCCTTTCCCGTAACGATCTCGATTGTTTACCGCAAATCGAACCGTACGCGTAGGCGTGGATTCCCGCTCAAGCTCATTGGCCATGCGAATGGCTCTTCGCATTTCGTCCACGGTGTTAGATAGATCTTCAGCAAGATCTTCTTCTCCAATTCGTTCCAATTCGCGTAGAATGGATCGCATATCTCGTCGGATTTCGGAAAGGATTTCGGACAATTCCTCTGTTTGACCTGGAGAGCCGGTTGTTCGGAGTCCCCCGTACCCATCTGCAGCTTCAGACATTCGCCCAGAAAGTAGCTGCAATTGCTTCGAAATCGGAGTACTTGCATGGCGAAGCGTAATATCCTGGATGATAGAAATCGCCGTTTTTAGACCTGAAAGAACGATTTCTTGATCCCTACCAGATTGATCTGAAACGGTTACGTGGCGTTCCTGGCCGATTACCGGCACTGCAGTGCCGACCAACAGAAGAAAAAGAGTCGCGAAAAGGAGAGAACCGCGTTTCATGGCAGTAAGACTGGTGCTATGGCTGTATGTCCGGAAGAGGACTCCGGTGTGATACAGATACGGACGTGGCCGCAAAAGGGTTACAACCCTATTCAGCGTGTTGGCCTACTCTCGAATGATTGGAATCGCTCGTCAGTTTCAACGACCAACAGCCACCGCCAATACCTGCTAGAATCGATATGATGAACATGGCGTCATTGATGTAAACCGGATTGGAAGTGAGAGCAGACACCAAAAATCCAGTAAATGACGCGACGACAACGAGTCCGCCCAAACGGACGGTAGAATCGAGATTGTTCGATCTGAAGACAAGGTATGAGCGTCGTATTACAGACCCGAAGAAGTAGAAAAACATTCCAACTCCCCATATTCCAAATTTGTACCAGAGGGCGATGTAGCCATTATGAATAAAGGTCTTTACGACGGTGACATCGTATATAATGTCATGTACCCGATACTCGACGCCCATCCCATACCCCAGAATCGGATTCAGTTTTACGTGTTCCCAAACTCCTAATGCCTCCTTAAAACGATTCACAAGTGAAATATCGTCCGATGCGGCGGTCATTATGGAGAGAAATCGCTCGGCTACTCCGTACACGAACAGCCAAATAGTATCTCCAAAAACAGCCAATCCGATCCCGATGACGGCAACCAGTGTAATCACAGCCGAGATGGTCAAGATCAGTTTTTGACGAAAAGGAACGATTAAGATGATCACGAGTGCGGCTATCAAGAACGCCAACCAGTATCCGCGACTCTGGGTAAGAAGAACTCCTGCAAAAAAGGCGAGGAAGAAAGCGGCAAAGGAGAGCCTGGGTATCCAACGAGTCTGGAATATCATGAACACGAGACACATGATGGCCGGAACGATCAGCAGGCTCTCGTTAGTGCCGGCTCTTCCGCTTGCAACTTCGTATGCGTATTCGGCACTTGCAAGAACGTCCTGAAAATTGAGGACATTTCGTATCAAAACGAACAGACCTACGAACAACATGACACCTAATACCGCGACCAAGCCCCGTCTATTTCTCTCGAGCGCCTCCCTGATCGGGAAGTACAATCCCAAGAATGAAAGAGAAAGCCATTCGCTCACAAACCCGACAAGTGAACCGTTGAAAAGAATGGTCAATGGAAAAGAAAGTGAGACCAGAACAAAGAAGATCGCCAGAATGCGTTCCTCTGGTCTTCTAAAAACGGATTCACGGTACAGAAACAGCCGGGTGAAATACCAGTGACTGAGAAAGCTCACGTAGTACAACCCATAGAGAACCTCGGTGATTTGAAATCCTTCTTCAAATCCCGCGATCAGAACGAAACTGGAAAGGACAAGGCAGAGGTTTAGCAGTGGATATTGGAATACGATGACGAGTCCTATCGCGCCGACCATTACGATCGGAAGAAACGGAGCAAGATCAGGGGCAGCCCAAACCACCAAAAGGATCAGGGCAAGTCCGGAGAGGAGGAAGAGGCTGAGTGCGCCAGTTCCGAACTTCAGCAGCCGGGAAGCTTGGAAATCGTAGCGGATGGTCTCGAATGCCATGGGTTCAACTCAAACTTTCGCTTGAGCGGATACTGCTACCGCTTCATCCAAGCGCCGAGTCAGGTACATGTAGTTCGTTTTCCACCAGTTGACTAGAAAGGCGTAGAGGACGGCAAGTATGAATCCCGACAGAGTGGACGCAACCACGATGATCGAGCGTTTCGGTTTGAACTTTTTGGATGGGGGAATAGCGGAATCCACGATTTGAACAGCTTCTACCTTTCTCTGTTCGTCGAACTTCGCTTTCTCAAGCATCGGCGCGACCAGCTCGAGAATCTTCTCTTGGATCGTTTTCTCCATCATGAGCTCGGCATAGCGATGAATCATGGCCGGGGTATCCTCCTGAGAGACCGGAAGTACCTGCTCCTTTCCGTCCAGAGCCGCGTCGTACAGCTGCTGAGCGGCGCGAAGCACTTCCCCCATCGATAGAACGGTCGGGTTTTCGTTCCCGAACTGACTCTTCAGGGACAGATACTGTATTTCAGACGAAAATACGGTGATGCGCATATTCGCCAACTGCTCGAAATAGGCCAGTGTCTGCGCCTCGAGATCGAAAACCCCGTATATCTCTTGAAAAACTTGCAACGAATCCAGCAGAACGATTCGAGAAGCAGTTGATTCGTGGAAACGTTCCTCGACGAACTGCCTGAACTGACCTGCTGTCTTCGTCGCCAGTTCATTATCGACGCGATTCAAAGCGCGGACGAAATAATTGGAAATATTGGCCGCCCGGGTTGGATCCAGGTCTAGGGTTTCGATGGACAAATATTCCAATTCGGCGTCAATCACAAATTCCACATTGTCTCTCAGGAGAGCAACCGCTTCATCGAAGGGGAATTCCGCGTCGCCGAGGTCATATATCTGGATCAAATCGAACGAGTCGACCGCGCTTCCCACGACCGTCCGGCTATTCAAAATCGCCAGATATCGCACGTAGTCTCCGCCGCTTCCCCCGATCAGCGAAAGCGCTGATGAAACGTCTCCGAGGAGCGCAGAACTCAGACCGCCAGATGAAGATTCGGGAAGGAGAAGTCTTGACGTGGCTTTATACCAGTTGGGAAGTAGCAGACTGATCGCGATTGCCGCGACAGCCGAGATTCCCGTGAGAACGATGATGAATCGTTTCCACCGCCAGATAACACCCAATAAGTTCCACCACGATGAGTCGGCGTTTGCTTTTCGCTCTTCGTTCGTTAACTGTTGTTCTTCCATTTTCGACGAGTTAGTACCCGGGTATTCCGTCGGCGTCGCTTTTCTGCCGTTATCTACTGAGACTGATGATCAGCGCGACGACAGTCGCGATGGTCGTGACCGATTGCAGAATGGTTTGCATAGTCCGAATTCGAGCGTCGGACTGCCTCCTCAGTTGTTCACTCACCAGCCTCTGCAGTTCAGGATTTTCAGCAATGTCGGTTTTTCGGTCAACGAAAATCATATCGCCGGACCCGATAATCTGGTTCGTGTCTTGCGCTATGTCACTCGTGCCAGGATGAATGATCACCGTATCCAGGGCAAAATCTCCTCTCCCCCCTGCTTTTTTAATATAGTACTCGGCATCTCGACTCATTTCATATCCGACAAATCCAGGTCTTCTGACCTGACCGAATACATAGACTGTTCTTTCGTCACGCGGAACGACGAGTCGATCTCGGTCCCTTAGAATGATAGGATCCGAATCACCGGTCATCGTAGCACCGAAGTCTATCGAGACTCGATTTTGCATTCTTATTTCCTGGGCGAAATAGGCGCGGCTGAGGAAGTCAAGGTCGGTCATTCGCAAGCGCAGCATGATCTCCGTGGAGTCAGCAACTAGAAGTTTTTCTAACTCGTCAAGGGGTTTCTCAAAAACTGAACGACGAGGTTTTTCAGTCGCTTCGGGCAGCGCTCGGCGTTCTAAGTACGTTCCCCTCAGTAATGCATCAGAGCGTAAACCACCGGCCTTTTCGACTAATTCTCGAAGTGTTGTCACACCGTCAACAATCGGGTACGTGCCTGGATGGCGAACCATTCCCTCGACCGTTGCGGAGCCCAAAATATTCTCGACTCTAGCGACCGAAATATTGTCACGTGGTTCGATCGGGAAGGCACCAGCGTCGCCGTCCAGCACTTCCGCGAGAGAGAATTCGAAAGATTGAACATCGCCGTCGGCGTTTTCTCGACGAACGCGAATATTCGAAATGGATGACTCAGCGCCTATTCCACCCGCTACACCGATCAGGCTGGCGATTGTATCATCCGACCTGTAGTCATAAGGTCCAGGGAATAAGACCGCTCCATCGATATAGACGCTGGAGAACGCGGGATCAAAACCAGGGATATGGATAACATCACCGTCCTGCAGATAAGGGTTCGTTTCCGTATTTCCGGAAGCGAAATATTGCATCAGGTCGACAGAATGGGATTCACCATTAGTGTGAATCAACTGAATATTTCTCAAAGATGGTCGTAAATCGCGATTGGACACGGGTGACCAAGAGGTATCTGCGAAAGCAATTTCCAAAATGGTCGAAACACGAGCCGCAGGAAGTGCCAGGTACCTACCCGGCGACGGCACCGCTCCAGCGACATGAACATAAAATTGACGAGACTGAAGGAGAACGACATCCACCGGCATATTCTGGAACGATTCCTTGAGTCGCGTCAAAATTCGATCTCGAGCTTCGTTCAAGGTCAGGCCCGCGACAAAGACCGGCCCTGAGTCGGGCAGATTCAGTCGACCGTCGGCTCCCACCGATACTTCAGGTACGATGGTCTTGATAAGAGGCATCGATATCGAAAAGACGTCTCCTGGCCCAACCACGTATATATCTGGGTCGACGGCCCCCTCCATTGGTAACATCGCTTTCGAGAGGGCGGACTGACTAAGACGGCGTTGGAGTCCCTCTAACGGATTAGCGAGTGCATCCGAAAGACCGTACGGGTTGATGGAGCCAACTTGGGCTCGAACCAAATGGGCATCGAGTACGATGAGGGCTACAAATAATCCAAAAAGAACTAATGCGGATCGTCCGCTTCTTAGATTCGTCATGCTAAAGATTCTTTCGAATCTCAAATTGCGCAGAACACGGCGCTATTAGATGGCTGCTCGTAACGATCTTCAGATAGGCAGCAGTTGTGTAGACGGGCTAATCGAATTGACGAATTTTGGCGTAAACTAAGGTATCTATCGGCCCTGTGCAATCGGGTCATTCTCCACCGTGCCTACCATGAGTTCTGAAAAAATCATTCATCTTCTGGCCCCTGCAAAGATCAATTTGGGTCTTCGCGTACTTGAGAAGAGAACGGATGGGTATCACGAAATCCAGACCGTGTTCTTGGCTCTGGATTGGTACGATCAGATCTCCATTTCTCCGCCCCCATTGATCTCGAGCTCATCGACAAGTTTTTCGCCGTCGTCGAATTCAACGTCGTCACTAGACTCGCCGTCTACAGAAATCTCGCCGTCATTGATGAGTTCACCCTCGTCAGCAATCTCAATGACGTGTACGGACCCGCGTCTTCCAACGGATGAAAGTAATTTGGTTATGCAGGCCGCCTTGATGCTGG
This sequence comes from Bacteroidota bacterium, assembly GCA_004356385.1. The sequence continues at coordinate 1,548 of SMXL01000040.1, read as the reverse complement.
CTGAGCGCTGCTCGAATTCCTCAAGCGTAGCTATTCATCTGGAAAAAAAATTGCCCCATGGAGCAGGGCTCGGTGGTGGATCAAGCGATGCGGCGGCAACCCTGATGGGTCTCGCCGAATTCTGGGATTGCGGCATGAGTCGGGCAGAACTTGCTGCACTCGCTGCGGAGTTGGGTTCTGACGTACCGTTTTTTTTGAATCCAAGACCTTCACTTGGGGAGGGAAGAGGGGAGCGATTGACGTACATCGATGAGATTTTTCACGGCTCTAGTGAAAAGGTAGACGTGTGTGTGGCTGTCGTAACTCCTCCAATCATAGTTTCGACCGAAGAAGCCTATTCTCTTGTTCGGCCCAATTCGGAGGCTGTATCGCTATCATTGGAAGCGGTTCTGAAGGGACCTTTGAACGAATGGCAGATCGGGCTCTCGAATGATTTCGAAATGCCTGTCTTCAGGAAGTATCCAGAACTCCAAGCGATTAAAGAAAGCCTGATTCGTGACGGTGCACTGTATTCATCTCTGAGTGGCTCTGGATCTGCAGTATTCGGACTCTTTGAATCCGAGGAGATGGCTCGAACTGCTCTCGAGTCCACCAGCCATAGCGGCTGGGTGGGGAGTCCGATATTAACTGTCTGAGTCCAGCCTGATGGGTCGATTTCTCATTGCGGCTCGTATTTCCAGCCTCGCATCGCTGGCGACACTTCTAGTTACCATGCGACTCGCCCTCGACGCTTCGAACGGACGCTGTCAGCGGGAGGATTCGGATCGGATTCCAGGTTGGCACCGAAAAGGACGGGAAGCGGGAATCGACTTTCCTCGACGATAAATGCATCCTCGTCAGCTATCGCGCGCGTGAAGAAATCACCCACGATATGAAGGGCAGTGTGCGCTCCTTGTCCCCACCAGTCTGACTTGAAACTGAATCGAGGGTCATTGAAACCGACCCACGAACCCATCACCAGATCCGGGTGCATTAACATGAACCAGTTGTCAGCGCTGTTCTGAGTCGTACCGGTCTTTCCCGCCAAGTCAAATTTTCGAAGTCCGTATTGTCCGTTGATTCGCTGACCCGTTCCATACTGGATGACTGCTCGTAGCATATCGACCATCGTATACGCAGTTGCCTCAGAGAGGGCTTCCTTGGGTGTGGGAGCGTCCTCGTATAGCGTATTCCCGTTTTTATCTTCGATTCGTGTGATGAGCGTTGGTTTGTACAGAAGTCCTCCGTTGGCAAACGTACTGTACGCGGTGGTCAACTCGAGGAGTGTAACATTACTAGTTCCTAGAGCGAGAGACGGCACTTCAAGTAAGGGGCTCTCAATGCCCATCCGTCTGGCATAGAAGGCAACCTGGGCCGGACCCATTTCGAGCATGAGCTGGGCCGTTATCGTGTTTTTGGATTTGGCAAGTCCCTCCCTTAGCGTCATCATCTGACCCGTCATCGCCTCTGTGTTTTCGGGCCTCCACTCGTTTCCCTGAGCATCTATATAGGATACAGAGTCATCCGGCAGTGTGTAGTACGGCGACCATCCATTGTCGATTGCGGCCG
>SMXL01000039.1 GCA_004356385.1 Bacteroidota bacterium | reverse complement strand
GAAGGGGCCCATAATATTCTGCCCCGTCGTCTTTAGGAAATACATTGGCGGTGATCTTTGGATACTTATGACCCATTGCAATCCTTAAGAACGGTCTCGGAATCGTTTTTCGCTGAGCCCGATTAAACGATGGATCCAGGTCACGAATCATTCGTGCTTCCAACAACAGAGCTTCCAACTCTGTAGCCGTTCGAGTCCACTCGACCGTTCGCACTTTGCTGACCAACTGCCTTATTCGAGGCGTATGGGCTTCAATGGCATTGAAGTAGCTCCGCACCCGCTTTGAAAGATTTTTTGCCTTTCCGACGTAAAGTACATGACCGCGGCCGTCCTGCATCTGATAAACTCCGGGGCAGCCTGGGATATCCGGGAGAATGTCCCGCCGAATCTGAACGATGTGCTTCGAGAAAGGGTTGATTCTCGCATACGTCCGAGTCTGCATCTCCAACAATTCGTCAAGAGACTCGACGCTGTGTTCCCGAAATGCGATACTCAGGAGTCGTTTCAGCACTTCGAGGGTAATCTCGACGTCCCGAAACGCGCGGTGCCGTCCGTAATCCTCGATACGAAAGAATTTGGCCAGACTCCCAAGGCTTTTTGAACGAAGACCTGGGAGCAGCCTTCGCGCAAGACGAACCGTACAAAGGCCCGGGTTCTGCATGGCGCCAAGTCCGAGACGCTCTCGCTCGGCATTCAGAAATCCCCGGTCAAAAGACAAATTGTGTGCAACCAGGATTCCATCGCCGAGAAACTTCTCAAACTGCCGAATAACCACTGAAGCGTCGGGACATCCAATGACCATAGATGAAGTGATACCGGTCAATCGGGTAATGCGATAAGGAATGGATTCACCAGGATCAATGAGTTGACTGAAACTGATGGGCTCTTCGCCGTCTACAATTCGAGTCGCGCCGATTTCGATCAGACGATTACGAATCGGGCTGAGCCCGGTCGTCTCTGTGTCGGTGATGACAAGTGGTCGATCTATGGGAATCATTCTGAAAGTTCGCGGACTTGAGAGCGTAAGCGTCGGGTTTCAGCGTCGAGATCCAGTCCCATCACTTCTGCCAGTTTTCTTCCGACGACCGCATTATCCAAATGTCCCTTGAATTCAAGGCTTTGGGGACCAAATGCATACAAATTGATATCGATAATCGTGTGACGCGTTGACGCCCACGTTACGTTCGCTCTGTTCGAAATTTCTTCCTTCAGCATACTCTCAATCGGGGTTAACATCCCGGGTACATAGTCGGACCGGGTAGAGGTGTCGATGGTCGACTCGAGGATGTCTTTCTGCTCATCGGAAAGACCGTGAATATCGAAGCGGCGCCTTATGGCATCTCTAGCGAAACGCAAAACCTGACCAGCATCTTCCCCCAGTGCGATCCGACTCCGGAGAATGGACGCCAGAGCCGAGACCGAAGAGTTGATTCTGTACAAAGACTCAGGGTTCCAATCGCCCGTCGAATCACCGAGCGAAAGCCCACCCGTATCATGATCCGAAAGTGCTACAACAAGCGTTTGACCGTCATCACGAGCGTAATCGAGTGCAACTTTGACGGCTGCGTCGTATGCCAGAATCTCGCGAAGATTCGCTGCGGTATCGTTTGAATGGCCAGCGTCGTCGGGTCCTTCCGTCTCGATTATCAGAATAAATCCCGTCTCGGAGCGCGATAACATACCGATCGCAATAGTCGTCATTTCCACGAGGCTGGGTTCGTTCGTTTCAGCCTTATCGATTTCATACGCCATATGATCCGGAGCGAACAGACCCAAAAGAGGTAGAGATAAATCGGAAAGAAGTTCGGTCCTGCTGGATATGAATTGATAACCCAGGCGGCGCGCTACTTCTATCTGGTTAACCCGATCTTCCCTCTTCCCCCCCATCGAAACCGGTTCAAAATACTGCCGTCCCCCTCCGAAAAGTAATTCGATACCCTTTGTCAATTGTTGTTTTGCTGTGTTGGTATAGTCGTATCGGTCTGTCGTATGGGCTGAAAATGCTGCGGGCGTTGCATCGGAAATTGCCGAAGTCGAGATGATGCCTGTCCAAAGTCCTTTGCTTTCCGCAGATTCAAGGATGTTACCGACCGGCAATCCAGAAACATCTACAGCCACAAATCGATTCCGAGTTTTAACACCAGATGCAAGCGCTGTAGCTGCGGAGGCCGAATCGGGAACCCGAAGGATCGCAGGAGACGTGCCAACTGTCCCGATCAAGTACGGGTCGAGAGAAAGGCCGCTCTCGTTAAGCGCGTACCGTTTGAATTCACGAGCAAGAGTAAAGCTGGCGGGACCAGCACCATCAGAGATAAATACGATCAGGTTCTTTGGCTTCTCATCCTCTTGAGCATACGTCGGGTCGGCCGCGAATACCGCAACCAGGAATACTAACAGCAAGTTCGATTTAACGACGATAGTATTCATGTATTACTCGAAATAATTCATGTAAGCTATTGTTATCGATCGGTTCTCAGTCTTGTCCGTTTCATCCGAAGTCTCTCTATTTCAGACGTGCTAAAGTCGTAATCGAAAAGGGCCCTTTCCCAAGTACCGTACATCGGATTCGGTAAAACGATCCATTTCTTCCCCCAATATGAATCGTATGTACTTGAACTCCGGGCACGTTCAGAGATCGAGCCTTGCGCGTCTTCCGTGAAGTCACCGTAGTTGTCTCCTATGAGTAACAGAATCCGATATTTCTGTGATACGAATTCTCGCCTCAACGTTTTGTTAGACGAACTCCACTCGGGTCGTTCTCTTTTCGAGATGACGGAAAGATCTCCTGAGTTCATAGGGAATCCGAGAGCAATTAGATTATTCTCAGTGGACTGCTCGATATCGGCTTCTCGATTGGTAAGGTATACGACATGAACTCCTTTCGATGCTGCGAAGCGAGTGAAGTCGAGAGCGCCTGGAATAGCCCCAGCTTTCTCTTCCTGGACCCAGTCATTCCAGATATCACCCCTAAAAGGCACATCGTCTTCTATCAGGCGGGCCTGGAAGGCAGAATTGTCTAGGACGGTCTCATCCACGTCCAATACAACGGCAGGTGGCAACGACGAAAACCCACCTAGCCCTCGTTGCTCAAGAGACGCCGTCCACATGGTGTCGACCAGAGCCTCATCCAATCTTAGGGCTGCCAGGGCATATGCCCCCTTCGCAATAGCTGCGTACTCAACCGCCGTTTGCGTCCACAAGAGTCCGTGTAGTTGTTCATGCCTGAGACTGTTCGGGTCTACACTCGTTGAATTCGTTGCGAGCTCTCCTGTCGTTCCACATCCAACGAAGAGGAGAGATGCGGTCAGCAACCGTCGTGAGAGGAATATCATAATGAATCGTCGTTGTTGATCATGGTATTTGATCAGCCAAACTGATCATCATTCTAGATCATTCTTTGTGATCAATACGCGTATGATAACATCGGGCGACTTTCATCGCAGGAAAGAAATCGCATCCCGAATCGACGTTTTCAACCCATGTGGTGCCAACGAATTGGATCGGTCGGATTTGACAGAATATTGGCAACACCCAGGGCTCTGGGGATTCAATGAAGGCTGATTCCTTCGTAACATGGCAATCAGAGCAAGAAATCGATTATAATTTTGGAGGATATAATGAGAGTCACGGTAGTCGGGGCAGGAAATGTGGGCGCGACGGTCGCAGAATGTGTAGCCCACAAAGACATGGTTGACGAAGTTGTGTTGATTGATATCGTTGAGGGACTCCCTCAAGGAAAGGCGTTGGACATCCAACAGTCGGCTTCAATTCACTTGTTCGACACAAGGGTAACAGGCACGAATGACTACGACGATACTGCAAACTCCAACATCTGCGTAATCACGGCCGGGCTCCCACGAAAACCAGGGATGAGCCGAGACGATTTGCTTGCCAAAAATGCATCGATTGTCAAATCAGTGACTGAACAATTCGTAACCAAGAGTCCAAATGCGATCATCATCGTGGTCTCGAATCCGCTCGATGTAATGACGTACGTCGCTTACATGACGAGCGGCTTTCCCAGTCAGCGAGTCATGGGTATGGCGGGCATTCTGGATACGGCAAGATTTCGGGCATTTATTTCCATGGAACTGGGGGTGTCTGTAAAGGACATCCAAGCTTTGCTCATGGGAGGACACGGAGATACGATGGTACCTCTGCCCAGGTACACGACCGTCGGTGGAATCCCACTCCCGGAAATAATGGACGCGGAGAAAATCGATTCGATTGTAGAGCGTACCAAATTCGGTGGTGGGGAGATCGTAAAATTGGAAGGGACGTCGGCCTGGTATGCTCCCGGTGCAGCTGCGGCGCAAATGGTTGAATCGGTCGTTAAAGACTCAGGACGGGTGCTGCCGTGCGCGGCATGGCTGACAGGTCAGTACCGACAAGAGGGTATTTTTATTGGCGTCCCAACACGCCTTGGCAAGAACGGCATTGAGGAAATCATAGAGGTTTCATTGGACGAACCCGAACTGGAACTGATGGCCAACTCTGCACAGCACGTTCGCGATAACCTGGCGGCACTGGAAAGAATACAGGCCTCGTAGTGCGTTAATCGATCGAATCACCGAATAGGAAGTTCCGGTTCTTATTTGTGGGCATTTTTTCTGCCCTTTGGATCCGAATCATCTGGATTCATCCTGCGTTTACCGCGTCACACTGTGCTCGGCTGTTGACGTGTCGATTTCGACCACTCGATGTTGACCAGTCAAAGCCTGTTAAGAAAAAATTATTGACGGCTCTTCTGGAAATTCAGGTATCATTTATTATGAGTCTCCTTTGTTTTCTCCTTATCCCGTTCGTGCTTCTTTCCGGCTGTGACTCCTCGAATGGTGGAGGCGATGACGGTGACCTGGTTATTCAGGACATCTCGGTCGGCACCGGCGAACTTATCGAAAACGGGATCACCATCATTGTTTCGTACGTCGGTATGCTCGAAGACGGTACAGTTTTCGACTCATCCGAGCTACGTGGAGAGAATCTCATCTTTACACCCGGCGCTAACAATGTGATTCTTGGGCTTGATCAAGGGATTCCTGGTATGCGAGTAGGAGGAATTCGACGAATTGAGATTCCGTCGCATCTCGCATTTGGGAGGAACGGGTTTTGCGTGACCGATAATGATTGCCCGGTCCCCAAAAATGCGGATGTCATTTTCGAGGTAACGGTTGAAGATATCCTGGACTTCGTTCTGATTGAAGATTTGGAGCTCGGTTCGGGTGACGAAGTGATGGAGGGCGATCGAGTCCGTATTGAGTACACAGTAGCTCTTCAAAATCGTGTCATTGTGGACGCCTCGGTCCCCGATTCCTATCTGGAATTCACGATAGGAACCGAGTTCATCATTCCTGGGCTTCATGAAGGTGTTGACGGAATGCGCGTTGAAGGTGTGCGCTCTCTTACGATCCCCCCCGTTCTAGCTTATGGTGAGTTCGGAGACCTCTCCGGAGTAATCCCTCCGTTCGCGGTTTTACTATTCCGGGTCGATCTAATCGAAAAAGTGGATCAAGACGGCTAGCCGTTGGCGTCAGATTGAATTTAGGACGTTGACCTTTCCCGCCTCGCTCTCAACCCGTTGAAGGGGGTGATACATACGTTCGGCAGCATTGCTCAGGTTCAATTGACTCCTGATTCGTGCTCGATACGACTCAACCGTCTTGATGGACAAATAAAGACGTCCTGCAATCTCTCGGGTGCCTCATGCTTCCTTCCGTAGCCTCTAGCCTCTGCCGGAATGACCTTTCCTCGTAGAGCGTTTCTTCGCGTCTGAATACAACAAGAGGGATGATTTTGGTGAAGAGGAGGCGCACCCGGCCTCGCGACGACCATGCAAGTCTGATATGTGGCCTTCGAGGGGCGTACCTTTTATGCCTTGTGGCGGAATTGCTGACATTCGAACCGCGCTGACCAGTCATTGAAAAGACATTCGACCGACTTACCCTTCGATCCAAACGTCGCAATCAGGAGCCTGACGCGTTCGGATGCGAGACTTGGGTTTCTGATCAAACTCGCGG
>SMXL01000038.1 GCA_004356385.1 Bacteroidota bacterium | reverse complement strand
TCGAACCATCGTGCTCAGCACACGAAAGACTCCTCGCCGCGTGTTAGCGGAATTATTCTTAGTCTCAGCAAGGAATACGTCAAACTCACGCAAGAGCGTGACCGAAAGCCGTTTCCACGGAAGCGGACGTCCTGAAAACTCTCCGAAATTCTTGAGGATTGATTTGCTTCGCCTGTAATAATATATTTGCTGTTTTCTTCGTTTCTGCTCGAGCCAGTCCTCGGCGAATTCCCAGAAGTCCCCTCGATTGTGTCCGCTCGTAATTCTCTCCTTGATGGTATCAACAGTTACGACAGCCTCCTCGTACTTCATTTTATTAAGTACAGCCGTTGCCTCGTTTAGCTTTTTGTCTATTTCAGCGTTAAGCTGTTCAGCGTGACGGTGTGTAGAGGGGAGGACGAGCTGATTTATTTTACTCCACTGCTTCTTGCGCACCTTTACGCCAAGACTGACATATTTAGTCCGGCCCTCGGCCTCGATGCTAAGTAGCACAAGATGCCTCCCCTTTTTGTCGGCATACCAGGTCTTCAAAACGGCGCGAACAGTTGCCACAATACTAATATTAGAATCTTGTTGACATTGAATTGGTTGGGATTTAGGCTGGGAAAATAAAGAACAAAAGTGGAAGCAACAACGATCAGGTGAATGGTAATACGTTCAATAGTGCGAATATAGGGCCTTTTACGATATCCGGCGGAGTCTGAGATATCATATTTGCGCTCAGTTTTGTTGTACACAATTCATGCCATCAGAGGAGGTCTCGTCCCATGTCCGGCCATCGATCCATTCAGAAGATTCTGATCGCAAACCGAGGCGAAATTGCGGTTCGTATCATCCGAACCTGCCACGAGATGGGGATCCGATCGGTGGCTGTTTTTAGCGATGCAGACCGAGCGTCCTTGCATGTACGAATGGCGGACGAGGCCTATCACGTTGGGGCTTCTCCTTCGAGCGAGTCTTACCTCAGACAAGATCGCCTGCTCGAGATTGCAAAAGCATCCGACTCGGATGCCATCCATCCGGGATACGGCTTTCTGGCCGAAAATGCTGATTTTGCTGAGGCATGTGAACAGTCGGAGATCTGCTTCATTGGCCCGCCGGCCGATGCCATTCGAATGATGGGGGATAAAACAGCCGCGCGCGCGTTGATGGATGACGCGGGGGTTCCGACGGTACCGGGGACCGTTGATTCTATCGAAGACGCCGACCAAGCACTCCTCCTCGCGAACGAAATCGGATACCCGGTCTTAATCAAGGCCGCCGCCGGTGGTGGTGGAAAAGGAATGCGCATCGTCCACGATTCGGAATCTTTCCACGCCGCGTTCGACGCCGCTGGCCGGGAAGCTCTTTCTGCTTTCGGAGACGGCCGTGTCTTCATTGAGAAATACATCGTCGAACCCCGCCATGTCGAATTTCAGATCATGGCTGATCACCACGGAAACATCGTTCATCTCTTTGAAAGAGAATGTTCCATTCAGCGACGCCATCAAAAAGTAATCGAGGAAGCGCCTTCAAAGATGCTTACGCCTCAATTGCGAAAGGAAATGGGTCAGACGGCAATCGAAGTCGCCAGGTCCTGCGGATATGTGGGTGCCGGAACGATCGAATTTCTGATTGACACCGACGGCGAGTTCTATTTCATGGAAATGAATACACGTCTTCAGGTTGAGCATGCGGTTACGGAGTGGATAACCGGCCTGGACCTAGTTCGAGAACAGATTCGAATTGCGGAGGGAAAATCGCTGCCCTGGAAGCACGGAGACTTATCGATCTATGGGCATGCCATCGAGTGTCGAATCTATGCCGAGGATCCATTGAACAATTTCTTGCCGGGGCCGGGACTATTGGCCAGGCACCGGGCTCCGGATGGATTCGGGGTCCGCGTAGATTCCGGCGTCGAACAGGGAGATGAAGTGAGTACACACTACGATCCCATGATCTCAAAGGTGACTACGTGGGGAATCGATCGGTCGACCGCCATTGACCGGATGAGAAGGGCGCTTCGAGAGTACGAGATTGCCGGAGTCCCAACGACGATTAATTTCTGTCAGTTCGTCTTGGAACACGAATCGTTTCGATCAGGAAATTATTCGACTCACTTTGTGGACCAACATTTTAACGGAAGGGCTGAGCGCGAACACGATACAGAATTGGAGAAAATTCTCGCAAAAGCGGCCCTTTCGATCTGGTCACCGGCATCGTCGCTTGCTGAGACCTCTCGAAATGGCTCGGGGCAAGGAGCCAAAAACAGATTTAGCAGTTGGCGAAAAAATAGAGGGCGACCAAAGCGACTGCCAAGATCTGACTAAGAAACAACCTGAACCTAAATCCAGGTCTGTTTCAATTCCATCCCCTGACCGACCAGCCAGTCAACAATACACCGGACCGCCTCTTTGACTCCTCGCGTACCGAGCGGATCGCCGAATTGTTGAAGGCCCACATAGATGCCGTCGGATTTTTCCCACGCCTGAATGATCACTTCCTGGCGAAGATCCGATTCTTCAACCAGCACCTTGAAGAGCAACCCGTCCCCGGCCAGCTCTCTGAACGCATCGACTACGATCACCTGCCCTCCATCGAATGTGTGGACGAGCTTGGAAAACTCACCAATGGAGTCGAGGTCACCCGATAATAGTGCGTGTTGCATATCTGCCAATTTTACGAGACCAGGTTGTAAAATCGCGTCTCCACTCTTCCAAAACAAGGAGTGGAAGATCGGTTTCTTCTGTTCCTGCCACTTGACGGCGTACTTGGTGAGAAGTGTATCTTTTGGCGCTTGTCTCCTTTCGACATCGAAGACACCCGATCGAACGGCCTCGCGCTGAGCGAAATCAAAGTATTCTTCGTGATCGGTGGTCAACGCAATCGACCCACCGTCTTCAAGACGCGTAGAGACGAGTTCGAAGAAGGGCGACTGTAGAAGACGATTCCCCCAGTGCTTCTTTCGCGGCCATGGATCAGGAAAATTGACAAACACCTTCTTCAGCGCTTTGGGTGCAATCGTGTCTCTCATGATGAAACGAGCATCCCCGTGGAACAGCAGCACGTTGGAGACGCTTTCTCTCTTCATTCGTCGATATGCACGCCACATGGAACCCATCGAAACTTCCACTCCCAGAATATTCCAGGCAGGGTTTTCCCGCCCAAGACGAGCCAGATAATTCCCGTCACCAAATCCGATTTCCAGTACGAGCGGTCCGGAGCGCTTAAAAAGCGTAGTGGTGTCGAGCGGAAAAGTCAGATGACTGGGCTTGATGATCAACGTACCGTCCAATCTTGCGCGTCGATTACGAATTTCGGGCTTGCTCCTGGCGGGCTAATTCTGCCACCGGTCTTCCGGTAGATAGGCATCTTCGACCGGAGACACCTTGCGGGTCCCATCGAACAGCCACGACACAATCCACCACCGGGTTCCATCATGAACGAGCTGAATGCTATTCACGCCGCGGCCACCGACCGGGCCGTCCTCTTCGCTTTTCCACTCGTACGTACTCCAAACGTGAACATTATTGCCGTGCTTTTGGACCTCGCGATTTACTTCATACTCGAAAAATCCGGTTTCAGATGTCCCATTCCCGGGGCCATGAAAGTCTGCCAGCGTCATTACGGCTACTTCTGGATTTCCTTCTGAATTGGTCCGAATGATGGCAACCTGGGCTTCCGGATGGTGAAGCGATCGATCCCGTGCCCACTGTTTAGGCTGTCCGGCAGGAGCAGAAACCACTTCGTAATACGCCTTCATAATGCCCTCGATTGTTGATACGTCTTCCGTACGAGGTAAGTCTTGGGCAAAGACCGGTTGAGCGAGGGTGATGGCCACTATTAGGAAAAAAGGCGCGCGGGTCATAGCAAGAATTCAAATGAAAATGACTAATGGGTCGGCTAGAAATCATTCCTCGTCGATCGTCGAGCGCTGTCCCAGCTCCCGGTCTACTAGAAAGAGGCCCTCTCCAGTATCGCCCGCAAGTTTCAGGCTTTGAACGATCTCTTCCGCGGCTTCTTCTTCCTCGACCTGCTCATCTATATACCAATGGAGCAGCGTTTGAAGAGGGTAGTCCCGCTCCGTAACGGCGAGATCATAAAGCTCATGGATCAATCTGGTGACTCTTTGCTCATGCGCGAGCGTCGTTTCGAATGCTTCGATAGCCGTTTTAAAAGTAACTTTCGGCTCAGAAATCGGCTTTAACCTCGGATTTCCTCCTCTCCGGATCAGAAAATCGAAAAACTTTGTAGCGTGAACTATTTCTTCCTGCCATTGCTTGCGCATCCACTGGGCTGCGCCACGCAGATTCAGTTCTTCAAAGCGAGCCGACATCGCCAAATATTCGTATGAGGCTTGAAATTCAACCTGTATCTGCTGGTTCACAGCAGCTTCTACTTTAGAATTCATGACTTGTCCTGGGTGGGTTTTTCCGGAATCGATGGTTCCAAACTGTACCATTGAGAACGATACAACCCCTCTGATTCTAGGATGTTTTCACGCTCCTCGGAATGAGAACGGGAGGAGCCAAGAGAATCAAAAAAGCAGCGAGAAGGTATAATATTTATATTCGCCCCATTTTTCCCGCTTGTCACCTAACGTATTCGATTCCACCGTTACTATCGATTTTCTTTCTATTAGAAACGGCAAGCGCTATGGCTGGACCCTCTCGAATTCTGTGGGCAGATGATGAAATTGATCTGCTTCGACCTCACATTTTATTCCTGGAGTCGAAAGGATACGAGGTCGTTAGCGTATCGAATGGCGAGGACGCCGTTCAACAGGTGCGCGACAATTCGTTTGAAGTCGTTCTGATGGACGAACAGATGCCTGGAATGGGAGGACTGGAAGCGGTTTCGGAGATCAGGGATATTTCTCCCGAATTGCCCGTCGTGATGGTTACGAAGAGTGAAGAAGAACGCGTCATGGACCAGGCACTCGGAGGCCAGATTGCGGATTATCTCACGAAGCCGGTGAATCCCAGCCAGGTTCTTCTCACATGCAAGCGCATCTTGGACCGCACCCGAATTCGGAATGAGCGCGTATCCCAGGACTATCTGCAATCATTTTCAGAGATTTCCAGACGACTCATGGAGCCGCTTTCCCACTCGGAGTGGATTGAGGTTTACCAGACACTCGTTCGATATGACACGGAGCTGACGGGTGATGAGACTATTCGACAGGTGCTGGAAGATCAGTATCACGAAGCAAACAGAGCCTTTTCCAATTTTGTTGAGAAAAGTTATCCAGCCTGGATTCGTTCGAAGACAAGCCCTCCCGACGAGCATCGACCGGTTTTATCTCACGAGATCGTTCCCACCTTCGTGGTGCCGCTACTGGGAAAGGGGAAACCCGTCGTTTTCTTCGTGATCGATTGTATGCGATACGATCAGTGGCTCGAATTCGAGGGGTTGTTGTCTCCCTTTTATTCAATGGAGAAGGCGTTCCATTACTCCATTCTGCCCACGGCTACTCCGTATTCCAGAAACGCGATATTTAGCGGTCTTCTTCCTCGAGACCTTGCCAATCGTTACTCGAAAATCTGGACAGCGGGCGAGGACGACGAGCACAGTCGAAACCGGAACGAAGAGGAGTTTCTGCAGGATCAGCTGAGTTCGCGAAAGGAGAAAACGCGTATTCGCTACAACAAACTGATCACTACTCACGACGGTCGAGAGTTCGAAAGCAACGTCAATGATCTCTTGCAAGCCGACTTGAGCGCAGTAGTCGTCAACTTTGTGGACATTTTGGCTCATAGTCGGTCAGATTCCGCGGTCCTTAGGGAACTGGCTCCAGACGAGCGGGCCTATCGGGCGTTGACCCGAACCTGGTTTGAACACTCGTGGCTTTACCGTGCTTTTGTCAAGCTTGCAGAAACGGACTGCACGGTGGTTGTGACCACGGACCACGGAGCTATCCGGAGTCTTCATCCTACGAAGGTTGTCGGAGACCGGGAAACATCGACGGCTCTGCGTTACAAATATGGACGAAACCTTCGCTGCGATGAGCGCCAAGCTATTTTGGTCAAAAATCCTCATGACTACGGCTTGCCCAGCGACCGACTGAACATGAATTACCTCATCGCCAAGGAAGATTACTACTTCGTCTATCCAACGAATTACAACAAGTATGTGAATAAGTACAAAGACACGATGCAGCACGGAGGTATTTCAATGGAAGAAATGATTCTTCCGGTCGTGACGATGCAGCCCAAATAGTTGCCGTCCCCTTTGGCGCCGCAGATGATTGATTCTGTCCTCGATACGTTCCCTGCAGTGACCAACTCTGCGCATCAGACCCAGATTCTGGGTGAACGACTGGGTCGAGTACTAC
>SMXL01000037.1 GCA_004356385.1 Bacteroidota bacterium | reverse complement strand
TCTTCCGGCTGCATCGAAAAGGGCACTATTGATGGCTTGATTCGAGCCAGTTGAATTCGATACGGCGATCTGATCGCCAGAACTACCGCTGGCCTGACCAAGGAGTCCGCCAACCACATTGGATACGATGCCACCAATTGCGGGTATCGCTAGTGCTGCTGCCATATCAGTATCTCCTCAATTCTAGTTCTGCGCGAGAATCGGGTTGCCTTGAATGAATTAAGGAGTTCATCAACGCAGACTCCTTGTCGTACAGACCGATCACAATACGAAACTGATAATTAGATCCAGGCGTTGGGTCTGGAATGAGATGACGCAAATGAGGATGTCCGGTGTAAGAAAGGTCATCTTGAATGGCCTTCATTGTTCGAACATCAACCGCGTTCCACCCGCCTGCATCTATTTGCATTTCCAGCGTGATACTTATTTCCTGTGTGTCGCTTGAGGGTGACGAACTACTCGCATGACCGATATTCAAATCGGCCTGATACGACAAGGCGTAACCTACGCCGGGGACATAAACGGATAGAGACAACGGCGTGTGAACGTTCGTGTCGTCCCAGGCGTTTGAATCCAAGCCCGTATAAACAACGGCCGCGCTGTCCCTGACGACCTGTATCGGTAGTGATGGGCTTTCGAGCGGCGCGTCGTCTGCCATCTCGTAAAACCATGCGTAGAACAGGTACAACTCTGCACTGGCCGTTGCCGCAGTAATATTCACCACGATATCCGCGCCGTTAGAGTCGGTCTTAATTACGCCATTGTAATACGAAAAAGAGGACGAAGACGTATCGGCTATTACTACATCTCCGTACTCTGTGACTGAGCCTAGTCCGCCGGTTGTGCCTAAGACAATCGTACCCGCAACACGAACCCACGCAGCACCAACTCTGTATTTTGTGCTTTCCTTTAGGCCGGAAACTGTTTGTGTTATGCCTGCGCCGGAACCTACTATATGAAACGATCTTTTGTTTACGCCAGCCTCATCCTCGCTACCTGAAGCTGCGCGTATAATAGCCGTTGCTGGCGTGTTGATGAGCGACCAGCCATCCGGCGCAGTACCCGCAGCGCCCGTCTGAATCTCGAAACCAGGATTTATGAGCAGTTGTCTTCCGATAGTAGGAGGCTCAGTCCATCCAACCGTAACCATTCCACCACCGGACTGGAGCGCCTGTAGGTTGGTTCCACCGCCACCATTCCACTTGATTCGATGACGTAGTGCCTCCAACTCCTTTGGCAACGTAGACGGAAGATTGGTGTTGAAGTGGTCGCCCGGGTCAGACCCAGTACCGAGGAATTCGGCATCGTTAACCGCGTAGTCTCCGATTTTAGTCGGACCTATATCGGCTGCTGTCTTTACGTTCGCGTCGTCGATCTCTCCATTGAACTTCAGTACGAACGCATTCCATTCGTCATTGTGTTCGGTATGGGTGACAACCTCTCCATTTTCCCATTCTGTTGTGCCGTTGGATTTCGTTGTACGAGTATAAACACTCATGATGACGCCTCATCGGCAATACCCTGGGATGCAATATCCTGTGTAATCTGGCCTATGAAAAATGGTTCATTCGATGCGCTATGCGAGAACTGATGGGACACGCTAAATCCGCTTCCAACCCCGCTTATTCGATCTCTTGCGGTGGATTCGTCTGACCCGTAAGTCGCAGTGCCGTAGATTCCAGTTCCGTACACAGATCCAGCGAGCGGAACAGACAGTGACGAAGACAGGCCGTTTCTTACACCGTTATCGAGAACGTACATATGCGATGGCTTGTAGTTTCCAGAGCCAGAAAGATCTATCAGCGCGTCTCCGATCGACTTCTCAACAGACGGCGCTCCGTAGTCTTCGTCTTTAGTCCTGAACTTAACGGGTATCGCGTTACCAAGATCCGAGTAGGCTGTCCTCGTGAACGGGGCCAACTCGCCCTCTGTTCCACCAAAATAGACCGTAGGCACTCCACTCGGATCTCGAGAAGCCATTAGAACATTTGGGTTGAAGCCGTTCAAAACCCACTTGTACCATCTGACTGTGTCGGGCGTAATGTTCCTAGCACCCTGGATGTCCATGACTAGAATCAGGTTGTGCTTCGAAGATGAGCCTGTTGTCATCGCGAACATCACAAGCCCTTCGTCCGGCCAGTAGGATGCTGTCGTAAACTTGATACGGTTCTTGTTTAGAGATGCCCACGTCTTCCTGATGGGCCACGATAGGAACGCATTCTCTCGATTTCCAAACTGCTGGGACAGGGCCATAGAATGAATGCCATCTTGTGAGACGTAGACCGCATCGCCTTGGTCGTATCCAAGGTCTACAAACGCGCGTTGGTCGACGCAGCCGTTTGCAATCGCGTCTGTCTCCATGAAACGGTTCGCGTTGCTCGACACGTTCGGATTCTCCCTGAACGCAAAGATTCGGCGGTTCGTGAGGAACAGCAGAAAGTCGCCCTTGTTGTCCTGGTAGGAACCGAACCCGGTGTTGAACTCCTCGCCGTAAGTTCCGACTCCAGGGTTCTCTCCGAGTAGTTGTCCGGGGATCGTGTTTGAGTTCGGCCAATTTGCAGCGTCCGTTGCGTCCGTGGCGTAGTCGACATATCGCCCAGTCATGGGATTATCGAAGAAGTCCGTACCGTCCATCCCTCCGAAGAAGAGCGCGTTGAACTTCGTGAATACGTATTTTGGATTTATGCTAAGAGAGGACAAGCGATCTGTGACATCGTTGCTTGTGTTTCCGTCCCATGACCAGATCGAGTCCGTGCCCTGCAATCCGCCAGCACCCCATAAAAGATTCTGGTACTGGGTCATCGTCCATACATTGTCCTGACCGGCAGTGATCGTCGCGGAAGGATTCGTGAGAGCCCCACTCGTTGAGTCGTAATAGACGTTCGCCCCCGCAACCGTCACCATGTGCCGAGTCGCATCACGGCTTGCCCTGTATTCGTGAATGCCCTGGATGTCTGGAGTTCCTGAAAGTGCCGCCGTATACTGGGTATCAAAAACAAGACCAGGGCGCGTACCGGTCTGGTTTCCTCTCCTGGCGCAATTTATGGCAATTCGGAGCTGGTCTGCCTTCAGGGAAGAAGGATTCTCGTCTTCGTTCAGGCCACCAAGGGTGTTTATTGTTTTGGGTATATAAGGCAATCTCTACTCCTGAAAAAAGCTTGAATACTCATTGGCAACTTCAAGAAAACAGTCAGCTACCCAATATCTTCCCAGGGAATCCGCGTTGTACGCCGTTATGTCGGCTTGACGAATCCCAGTTTCCTATACGCTTGCGTGCCGACCTGCTGCCACCATGAGACTTGTAAATCTCATCAGCCGATCGACGGACTGAACTACGAATTGCAAGGGCCTCGTAATCCTTCTCGTAAAAAACCTTCATGTCCGCAGTAGCCATATCGACGATGCGGCTCACGATGTTCTGTGGCACACCCTTTAGTACATCTGTCGTTGCTCCGAGTTCTGCGTGCCGGTAGTAGTACGAATAATTCACGATGTAGTCTTCGTCTGGAACAGGCCACACAGCCATTCGTAAACCCGGTGCGGGAACAGCCGATTGCACATCGTAAGTGGGTATGTCGAAGCCACCGACTGCAATTACCTCTGGCGGTCCAAACTCGTTATGAGGCCGTGGGAATATCTCGCTATAAGAAACCTTCGGATCGACCTGATTGAGAGTAAGCGGATACTCTTGATAAGTAGCCCTGATAACCTCTGCCACCGTATCGGGTAGTATGTACTCGCTGTAATGCAAATCACATGGCTCAGAGACAACATCGGGGAACACAGTCTCCAACGTAAGGAACGAGAATGTTGTTTGTGCGATCGTCGACGAATTGACACGCAAGGCCGTGTTCGCATAATCCGTTAAGCCACTTGAAAGCAACCGAACAACGTAATCTCCAAAAACGTCCGCATCAACAAGACCAGATGACCTGAGTAACGCCACCGACGACGTATCAGCAATATTCACGGTAAACTGCAAATCTTCTAGTTTCCCACGCAGCGCAATTTGCCCGTCAGTCCTGATATCAAATTCCCACTTCTTCTCTGTCAGAATCTCTTCGATCGCAGAGTTCACCGCATTGAGCGTTGCCAGATCCTCAGTCTCAACAAACGCCCCCGTATCAGGCATTCGCCTTCTACGATGAACTCGATTGACGAGTTGAAGCGCGGTTATCGAAAAGCTCAAGCCGACTCATCCACTCGATGCGAATTCTCACTATCACCGCCACAAAGTTCGTGCTTGCAAAAACGAGTGTGGGCAGAAAGGCCAGCCTTTCCCTTGCATGGCTTCCCGCATGGCGCGGTGAGCAGTTCCTTCGCGGGCTTCTGAACATGGGTTGCGACGTTCACAGGTTCGGCGACCGTTTCACCTACAACTGGGATCTCGACCCCAACTGCCTCGGTGATAAGTTCCGCAGCCTGCTCCGGCGAGAGCTTCGACACCAGCGCTTCCATGATCTTGGTGTTCATGTCTGACTTCGCGTCGCGTTCAACCTCATCCCTGTCACGTCCCTCAGTATCGAACTTTTTGGAAGGCTCCCATTCTTCATTCAGCTTCGGATCGAAGCCAATCTCGATCCAACCAGTCGATTCACTGAATGTGTCCTGGCATTCCGATACATACGCAGAAACTTCGGGCACGGGCTCAAGAGCCAGTTCGGTCCCTTCCGGGTACACAAACGCGCCGAGCCATTCCATGTATCGCATCTGAAACTCACCCTGTGGCAGCAAGTTCCCGTCCTTGTCCAAGGCAAGGTCAGCGCGTTCTCGCATGACTTCATTCGCCTTGAGTGGACGACCGCTGTTCTTCAGGATAAACGGAACACCATCCCTTAGAACCATCACATCGTCCGAAAATTCCTTCTTGTACTTCACGAGTCGAACGACACCACGCTCAGGCACAATTTCGTATGCCGGGTTGATCGTCCAATTATCGACATTCTCTTTTTCGATCTTCTGCGATTCGATTTCCACAAAAACTCTCCTTGGAGTAGGCGGGCCGAAGCGTAAGCCCCGGCCCACCCGTCCAATTTTTCCCTAAGGTGCGATCGTCAGGAATTTCGGCGTGTACTCCGTCGAAACACCAGTACTAATCTGACGTGCAATAGACGGGAAACCCGCCGTTACGATGTCAAACTGACC
>SMXL01000036.1 GCA_004356385.1 Bacteroidota bacterium | reverse complement strand
GATTGCAGTATGACCCAGATCGACAAATGTAACAATAGTCCTATTATCGCTTTATTAGGCGGTATTAGGACACTTTACGTAGTAGGCCCACGGGGACTCGAACCCCGAACCCTCTGATTAAGAGTCAGATGCTCTGCCAGTTGAGCTATGGGCCTATATTGTGGGGCGCTAATATACGTTGAGATCAAGGTTGTTTCGTAAAATGCCGTCATCTGAAACTACCAGGAAGCCCCTTGAGTGATTCGGCGGTCCATTCTGAAACGAAACTTGGCCTGAAGGAAAACTGGCAGCAATTCTCCTTGTTGGTCCTCGTGAATGCCTTTGTGGGATCGATGGTTGGTCTGGAGCGGACAATCCTTCCACTTCTGGCGGAAGATGCTTTTGGCGTGGCTTCGCGAACAGCCATTCTTTCGTTCATTGTCACCTTTGGTGTAGCTAAGGCTCTATCGAATCTTTTCGCTGGACGCGCAAGCGACAACTTCGGTCGAAAACGAATCCTGGTGTTGGGATGGCTCTTCGGCCTGCCCGTCCCATTTATCATTATGTTCGCACCGGCGTGGTCCTGGATTGTTGCGGCAAATGTTTTCCTGGGAATCAATCAGGGCCTGGCCTGGTCGTCCACGGTCATCATGAAAATCGACCTAGTCGGACCGAAAAATAGAGGCCTGGCCATGGGTCTCAACGAGGCGTCTGGATATATCGCTGTGGGACTGGCTGCACTCGCATCCGGTTACATCGCCTCCAGATACGGTCTCGGCGTCGAATCTTTTTATCTGGGAGCGGTCATCGCTGTGGTTGGCTTCTTGCTGTCCATCACGTTTGTTCGCGAAACGAAAGATCACGCCCTTCTCGAGGCAAGAGAAACCCAGCACCCAGACGCGGACCACACGTTCTCAAAAGTTTTTGCGATGACCAGCTGGAAAAACCGTTCCCTGTTTTCGGTGAGTCAGGCGGGACTGGTAAACAATCTCAACGACGGGATGGCTTGGGGCCTCTTCCCCATCCTCTTTGCGGCCAGCGGCTTTTCCATAGAAAAGATTGGAATCCTTGCAGCGACCTACCCACTTGTATGGGGGCTGGGGCAGCTCTGGACAGGATCCTTGTCTGACAAGATTGGGAGAAAAAAGCTGATCGTTGTCGGCATGCAGCTCCAGGCCATCGGAATTTTTCTGATGCTATTCGTTGAGTCTTTCTGGTTCCTGCTTGGAGCCATGGGTCTTATGGGGATTGGGACCGCCTGTGTTTACCCCACTTTGATCGCCGCTATAGGAGACGTGTCGCATCCAAACTGGCGGGCAACGGCTGTGGGTGTTTACCGGCTGTGGCGCGACAGCGGGTATGTTGTTGGAGCTCTACTGGTTGGCGTAATTACAGATCTGATTGACACAGATTGGGCGCTCGGAACCGTCGGAGGGCTGACTGCGCTTTCAGGAATGGTGGTGTTGTTGATGATGAAAGAAACGCTTCCCAGGAATCCTCTTTAGCGACGCTCAGGGCAACGGGCCCTCCGACATTAGACGTCCAGTTCATTTACATCCGCAGCGTGCTTCATGATGAATCTGAAGCGAGCCGATGCGTCTTTTCCCATCAACTCAGAAATTGTTTTTTCAGTGACGAGTTTATCCTCCTGTGCGATCTCCACACGTAGAAGCCTTCGTTTCTCGGGATCAAGGGTGGTTGCTTTCAGCGTGGCTGGCATCATTTCTCCCAACCCCTTGAATCGCTGCTGTTCTATTTTGATGTTTCGCTTGTTTTTTTGCAGCTCCGCAATGATCGTGTCGCGAGCCTCATCATCCAACGCCCAATAGGTTTTCTTGGCCGCGTCCAACCGGTAAAGTGGCGGCTGGGCGAGATACACGTAGCCTTCATCGATCAAGGCTTTCAAGTAGCGATAAAAAAATGTCAGCAACAGAGTCGAAATATGATGACCGTCGGCATCGGCATCCATGAGTAAAATAACCTTGTGATATCGGAGTTTGGCCAAGTCCAAATGCTCCCCAATTCCGCATCCAAGAGCCTGGACTACATTCGAGAGCTCCTTGTTGTCCATCACCTTCTTGAGCGTCGCCTGCTCTGCGTTTAGAACTTTACCTCGAAGCGGGAGAATGGCCTGGAATTTTCGATCCCGTCCCTGCTTCGCCGAGCCACCCGCCGAGTCTCCCTCGACGATAAATATTTCAGATTCGGACGGATCGGTAGAAGAACAGTCGGCAAGTTTGCCCGGAAGATTCAGCCGGTGACTCACGTTCGATTTTCGCCGAACAGCAGTGGCGGCAGCGCGACTGGCGTGCCGGGCGCGGGCCGATTGAATCACGCGTGTCACAATGGCCTCGCCCGTGGAGGGATGCTTGTTCAAATACTTTTCCAGTTCGATTCTCAGTGCGCCTGAAACCAGAGCGCGGGCGTCCGGATTATTCAGTTTTTCTTTCGTTTGGCCCTGGAACTGGGGTTCAACCATATACAGATTAACCACCGCAACAATTCCCTCGCGGATATCATCGGCACCGATTTCCAGGTTCTTCGGAAGTAAATTGTGCGTGTCCATGTATGCTCGAAGGGCGCTTCGAACTGCATCCCTGAAACCCTGCTCGTGTGTGCCTCCGTCCTCCGTAGCTATTCCGTTGACGTAGGACTTTACATATTCTCGAGGTGATTCAGTCCACTGCAGAACGAGTTCGACGCGTGAACCGTCTTTTAACTTTTCCTGGGTAAGGAGAAACGGCTGATCGTGAATCGGACGGGCACCCAGTTTCTTGATAAGGTGTTCGAGATACTCAGAAATTCCACCTCCGTGATTGAATTCATATTTACGGTCCGAGGTCTCATCCTTGAAAACGATTCGCAAATCTCCGTTCAGGAACGTCTTTACTTCCAGTAGCTCCCGAATCCATTCTCCATCGAAGGCGGTTGAATCGAAAATCTCGTGGTCGGGCCGGAAAAATATGGTGGTGCCCGTTCGCCTGGTCTTGGACGATGTCTTTTTTAGCTTGGTAATGGGAAAACCGCGAGCGAAGCGCTGTTCAAAGGTTCCTCCATCGCGTTTAATGGTCGCAATCAACTCTTCCGACAAGGCATTTACGACAGATGCTCCCACTCCGTGCAAGCCACCAGACGTGATATAATTGGAGTTGTCAAATTTTCCTCCCGCATGCAACGTGGTTAAAATGAGTTCGAGTGTCGGAATTTTTTTGGTGGGGTGATCGTCGACAGGAATTCCTCTACCGTTGTCGCTCACGGTGATACTCTCGCCATCCTTATGAAGCGTCACGTCGATGTTCGTCGCATAGCCATTGGTGGCCTCGTCGACCGCATTGTCTACGATTTCCCAGAGAAGATGATGAAGCCCAGGTTTCCCCGTTCCGCCGATATACATGCTGGGGCGCTTTCGAACGGGTTCCAGTCCCTCTAGAACCTGGATGTCTTCCCCTGTGTATGTCTTTGTGACCACGCTAGTCGTCTTCCTCGTCTTCGATTCCGTTTTGCCCATTCCCGTTGCTGCCGTTGCTGCCATTTATCCGGATTTCCGTCACACCCAGAATCACTTTCGAAATCGTGCCCCGGTGAATAATCGAGCGACCCTTGTTCCCTCTGTTGCTGACTTCGAATTTCGTAGTTCTCACGACTTCTCGGCGACCGCGGCTCGTTTCCACTTCAAGACCCTGTCGGGCTGCGGCGGAAAGGGCAAATCCAATCAGACGATCTCCCTCATTTAGCCGGATTCCGATGACCCCTTTGGCTGCTGCCTTCACGATCGGAACCTGCCGAACCGGAAAAATCAGTACGTGGCCGTTTCGTGTGGCGAGGCAAATATTTTCGTCTCCTGAAGCCACGACCGCAGCAACAACCGCATGGTCTCCTTTCACTTTCATAAACTGGCGGCCCGAGCGCGTCGACGGCTCTGAGAACTTGCTTGTGGAGACCCGCAGACACATCCCCGTTGAGGTTGCCGCAACGACGAACGGTCCCGACTCGACGATCTCCCCCTGTTCGTCGAAGAGAGCTTGCTGGTCCTGAACCTCCCGAATCGACTGGGGCAAGGCTCTGGAATCAAGCGATAAGACGCCGACAACATGTTCTGCATCCGAGAAATCGAAAAGTTTTTGTACCGGACTGCCATGCCCGGTCGTGTTGGGTAACGTTTCGATCCGCGTAGAATAGGCTTTTCCAAAACTCGTCAGAACAACAACGGTTTGCCGGGTAGATCCCGGAAGAACCCATCCAACCTCGTCGCCGTCGCGAACCCGAATGCTCGATACGTCCGTATAAGATCGCTGTCGCTTGATCCAGCCGTCGCGAGTCGCGATAACATACACATCTTCGTCGACGATGTAGTCTTCGGCCGAGTACTCACGTACTTCATCCGGTCCGGAAATAATCGTCCGACGCTCGTCCGCAAATTGCGATTTGAGTTCCTTGAACTCCTTTTTGATCACTCTCCAGCGCCCGGCCTCATCGTCCAGTAATGATCGAATGTCAGAGGCCTGAATTTCCTTTTCTTTCAGCTCGTCCCGAATGGCACTTATTTCCATCTTGGCGAGCTTGTACAATTTCGTCTCCAAAACGGCCTCCGTCTGCACGTCGTCGATGGCGAAACGGTGCATCAGACGCTGAGCAGCGTCTGCTTTGTTCTCAGACGAGCGAATAATGCGAATCGCCTCGTCGAGGGCGTCGAAGATCTTCTCAAACCCGTGCAGAATGTGAATCCTCTTTTCGAGCTGTGCCAGCTCGAATCGCAACCGCCGCGTAACCACCTCGAGTCGAAAATCAAGAAAATGCCTGAGGATGGTCTGAAGGTCCACTTTTTCAGGGCGACCGATTTCGGGATTGTCCGTCGGGATCAGACACGTCATATTCACATGGAAGCGCGTCTGAAGGGCGGTATGTTTCAACAGATAGGCCATGGCCGCATCCGCTTTCGCCCCCCGCTTGATCTCCAGAACAATCCGAACTTCATCCGTCGATTCGTCCCGAACGTCTACCAGTTGCGGCACCTTTCCCTGAATAATCTTGTCAGCAATTTGCTCGATGAGTGTGCTCTTTGTAACGCCGTACGGAATAGAGGTGATGATCACCCGTGACTTCCCGTCATTCTCAAACTCGCCACGAATCTCGATGGCGCCTTCTCCTTTCGAATATATTTCCTGAAGAGATTCCGGCGTATTCAAAATTCGCCCACCTGTCGGAAAGTCAGGGCCTTTGATATACTTCTCGACAATCGTCTGAACCCGAGCGTTGGGAGAACCGATCATGTAGATCAGCGCGTCCAGGAGTTCAGATATATTATGTGGCGGAATATTGGTCGCCATTCCAACTGCGATCCCGCTGGAGCCGTTCAGTAAAAGGTTTGGAAGTTTTGCGGGCAAGACAACCGGTTCGAAAAGCGTTCCGTCGAAGTTCGGTCGAAACTGTACGGTGTCTTTGCGAATATCCTCGAGCAACTCCATCGCTGCCGGTCGGAGTTTGACCTCCGTGTAACGCATGGCAGCGGCGCTGTCGCCATCGAGAGATCCAAAATTTCCTTGTCCGTCGACAAGAGGACTCCGAAGCGAAAAGTCCTGTGCCATCCTCACCATCGCATCGTAAATGGCTGTGTCACCATGCGGGTGATACTTTCCCATGACCTCTCCGACTACCGTCGCACTTTTTCGGTATCGGGAATCCGGGTAGAGATGCAGACTGGAGTGCATCGCGTAAAGAATGCGCCGATGAACGGGCTTCAGGCCATCGCGAATATCGGGCAATGCACGGCTCGTAATAACGGATAACGAGTAGTTGAGATATCTCGTTTTGGTCGTTTCATGCAATGAGATGATATCTACTACAGGCATCGAAAAAGCGCAATAACGGAATTAAATGGGGCTTCTTGTAATGTACAAATCGGCGTTGACTTAGTTCAGCCCATTATGGGAGAGTGTGAAATAGTCGCCTTCGTAGTCCAGATGATGAGCAAGAATGCCAGCCCGGGTAAGTAAAACCAGAATCCTGCGAGCATAATCCCCGCTGATGTCAACGAGTCTGGCAAAGGAATCGACTCCGATTCGTCCGTATTCATCGAGGTATTTCAGTAAGATTAGTTCATGCTTCCCGAACTCAAATTGAACGTCCTGATTCTTGTCCTCGAGCATCAGTTCCATGGCTTCCGACGAAGCCTCAATTGATCGATCTCCGACTCGCACGTACGCGGTGGATTCGCGATGTCCGTTTGACGAAATGAGAACATGCGGTCGAACATTACTTCGCGGAACCGCAACGATAATCACATCTCTTTTTCTGCTAATCCCTACGTGCTCGGTCCTCCATTTCACGGGAGGACGGCAGTGTTTCTCGAGAGCGTACCGTAGGGCGAACTCTTCCTCCTCAGAGTCCTTCACTCCCAATACAGTACCGTCATCGTCCACACCAATCAGGAGGCGCCCGCCATTGGTGTTTGCGAACGCAATAACTTCTTTCGCAAGCCGCTCGGATTCAGGTGTGCGAAGTTTGAATTCCAGCGTCGCACCCTCTCCCCTTTTGGCCAGTCGTTGTACGTCGGCTGCCGTCATTCGAATTTACAGGGCGTCCTCTCTTAGCATTTCAGGTAACCAGTCTTCCCGTTTTGCCGTTCGCGCCATGAGTTCCTGGATTACGACGTCAGGCCCTTTCCCTTCGAAGAGACATGCATAGACTCCTTCCGTGATGGGCATCTCGACGTTGTGTTGTCGCGACAATTTGTACGTCGACTTCGTGGTTCTGACTCCCTCTGCCACCATCGTCATCTCTGCCTCGATCTCGGATAGCGACTTTCCCTTCCCGATCTGTTCTCCGAAATACCGGTTTCGACTGAGTTTACTCATACACGTAACGACTACATCGCCGATGCCGGCCAAACCCGAAAACGTGCTCGCGTTGGCACCCATTGCCACACCCAGCCTCTTAATCTCGTCCAATCCGCGTGTAATCAGAGCCGCTTTTGCGTTGTCTCCGTATCCAATGCCTTCGACGATACCGGCTGCAATGGCCAGTACATTTTTAACCGAGCCCGCTATTTCCACCCCAATAATGTCAGGATTAACGTACACGCGAAAGGTGGATGTCATGAATACGTCCTGCATGATTTCCGCCGCAGCCAAATCATGCGCGGATACGACGACAGCTGTTGGTACGCCGACCGCGACTTCTTCCGCATGGCTGGGTCCGTACAGAACGCCAAGATTTCCCAGAGGAACGACAGGCAGCGCCTCGTGGAGAACTCCCGTTGTGGTCAACAACGTCTCATTTTCAATTCCCTTCGCCACGGAGACAATCAGATGTTTTTCCGATGCGAATTCGGCCAGCTTTTCAGCTACGGAACGGACGGCCTGCGACGGAGTCGCAAAAACCCAGAAGTCGGTACCTTCAACAGCTTCCTCCAGATTGGAGGTTACGACAATGGATTCGGGAATTACAACGTCGGGGAGGTACGTGGGATTGTGCCGGTCGTCACGAATCTGCC
Organism: Bacteroidota bacterium; assembly: GCA_004356385.1. Next base: position 58 of record SMXL01000036.1, on the reverse strand, counting down.
TGGCTGCCTCTTCTCGCCGAGCCCACAACCTGACCGGGACTCCCTTCGAAGCAAGGCT
>SMXL01000035.1 GCA_004356385.1 Bacteroidota bacterium | reverse complement strand
ATTCCGAATGCCGGGTCGTTCCACCTCACACCTCTGGCAGCATCGGACACGAACGATTGAGACATCTGATAGAATATTTCCGTCTCGTCTTCCAACGTCAAGAAGCCATGCGCAAATCCTTCCGGAACGTAGAGCATATTCCGTAACTCCCGGTTTAGTTCAACACCAAAGGACTGCTTAAAGGTCTGAGAGTCGGATCGTAAGTCTATGATGACATCGAAGATCCTTCCTCGTGTACAACGGATCAGCTTGCATTCTTCATACGGAGAAGCTTGAAAATGCATACCCCGGAGCGTCCCTCTCTCCCTATTGAAGGAGATATTGCACTGAACCAGCTTAGGATTCAAACCATGAAGTTCGAACTCTTCACCGCTCCATGTGCGCGCAAAAAACCCTCGTTCATCTTCGATTCGTTCGGGCTCAATCAAGTAGGCGCCCGGTAATTTTAGTTCAGTAAATATCATTGGATGACGGAAAGCTCTGGTATCGGTACAACAAACTGTCCACCCCACGCCCCGACGAACGACATCTGTCGCATGATTTCATCCTTTAGATTCCATGGAAGAATCAAAACGTAGTCTGGTTGTGTCTCCTGAATCTTTTCGGGGGAGAAGACTGGGATCCTCGTACCAGGCAAATACGTCCCCTGTTTATATGGATTTCGATCCACGGTGTAATCAAGAAGATCTGTCCCTATCCCGCAGTAATTCAGCAACGTATTTCCCTTACCTGGCGCACCATAGCCGGCCACAGATTTTCCATCTTCCTTAGCAGATATCAGAAAATTCAGCACGTTTCTTTTAGTCGCCTCCACCTGAAGGCCGAATCCTGAATAGGTCTTCATCTCTTCCATTCCCGCTTCTTTTTCGCGGACAATCAATTCTTCCACATTCGGGCGGATAGGACGTCCCTGATTTTCGTCGTGACACAGGTGTAGTCTTAGCGATCCGCCATGGGTCTCCAATTCTTCGACATCAAATACAGACAATCCGTGCTCGAAAAATAGACGCTTCGCTGTAATCAGGGAGAAGTACGAAAAATGTTCGTGGTAGATCGTATCAAACTGGTTTCCCTCCATGAGTCGTAAGAGGTGAGGAAATTCGAGTGTCAAAACGCCATCCGGGGCGAGAACTCGTTTCAGACCACGCACAAAACTGTTCAACTCTGGCACATGCGCCAGTACGTTGTTACCGATCAACAGGTCGGCTCTAACGCCCTCATCCACGAGGGTTTGCGCGGTTGTCTCATCGAAGAAAATGACTCTGGTTTCGATTCCTTTTTGAATGGCTACATCGGCCACGTTCTTCGCGGGCTCAATGCCGAGAACCGGGATGTCTTGCTCGGTGAAATACTGAAGTAGGTAGCCGTCATTACTCGCGATTTCAACGACCTGGCTGTCGCCATGAAGACCGAGCTCGGCAACCATCTTATCGGCATATTGGCTCGAATGTTCGAGCCACGTATCCGAGTACGAAGAGAAATAAGCATACTCTTCAAAGATGTGTTCAGGTGTCACGTATGAATCCAACTGCACGAGAAAGCAACCACTACAGACGAACGCGTGCAACGGATAGAAAACCTCCGGTTTATTGAGATCCTCCTCTCGTACGACACTTTGACACAGGGGAGACATTCCGAGGTTCACCATCGAATGGCCCAGTTCTTGATTACAGAATCTGCAATTCATTTTCTAGCGCTCATTAACGACTGTTTCTATCTTAGTCATGATATGAATCATCTTCTTCGATATTGGATTATTCCCCAAAACCAGACCGATTTGAATTTCCATATATGGGTGCTCAAACGGTCTTTGTCATTGGCCCCTGCCTCTCTGCTTGTATTTGAATACGAGAGTTTTCCAGGGATTCATGACCGCACATCTCATCAGGAATTGGAGCGTAGGCCTTGTTAAAGAAGCTCATATTCTTTGTCCGGCTCAAAGTCAGGAAGGTCAAGCACAGATTTCAACGAAATAAGTATTGGACAACAAGAACGGGTTACTGGGCGACCATTGATTTTTTTTGGACAGCGTTACGTACACGTTCACACTTTTGGAGTCCAGATGCGGTGGTGTCAAAGCTTGCTCACCAAGGAATCGTTCGGGAAAACATCCGTGGAGATCACCTGAAATTTATTTACAAGAGACTTCGAAAATTAGAATGGTCTCCGTCGCCTATCGTCGTCGACGAATTTTTGCAGAGTCGACCATCTTACATGGTGCCGTCAGGTGAAGTCCTTTGGGGCATTATCGTGGAAGCTAGAAAGCACCCTTTACTGGAACACGTCGTGATGAATGTTCACTCGACCCTTGGTATTCCGATTCAAATTTATCATGGCAAGTCGTCGCAAGAATTCATTATGTCGACCGCGATCGGTCCCCTGGTCGAAAAGGGCGAGATCGTATTGACTCCACTACGTGTTGATACGCTTTATCCTCCCGCCAATCACAGCGGGTTTATTCTCTCTCCTGAATTTTGGTATTCCATGTGCGCGCGGGAAAAGATTCTTCTTTTCCAGACGGATGCCATTCTCTGTAGTAAGAGCGACTATTCAATTCATGATTTTCTTCAGTTCGATTACATCGGTTCGAACTGGAATCTGAATCGCGAAAACAATTTGAAGGTCTCGGGTGGGTGTGGCGGCCTTTCTGTTCGAGACTGGAAAAAATCAGTGGAATGTCTCGAACGATTTCCTCCAGAATACTGGGAGGGAGGAGAGGATGTCTATTTCGCGTTTCTTCTCGACGTGATGGGCGGCAAAGTCGCCGATAAACAGGCATGCCTACGGTTCTGCACACAGGAAGAATTTGCAGAAGAGAGTTTTGGAGCTCATGACATCACGAGCCTTGATTCAGCCTCACTGCAGACCTTTCTGGAATATTGCCCCGAAGCGAAACCGCTTATTGACGGCCTCGCATAGTATCGACGAACCAAATTTTGACAACAGAATAAATAGCAGTGTCAGAATCATCAACAGCAACTTCGAATCCGGGTGCTGAGAGCCTGTACCGAAAAACCCGGAGATTCCTGAGTCCGCTACGGCGCCGGTTTGTAAAGAATCGATATTGGAGAAGTAGAGGGAACGGGCCGATTGTGTTTCTGCGCTACGTCATCTTTTCTCTGTGGAAGCGACCGCATCGGGTTGACGCTGAGTCCGTAGTCAAGAAACTGAGAAGCGCTGGGTTAGCCCAGGCGGACATTCGGGGAAGACACCTTTCCTATGTGTACAGGAAGTTGAGGCATTTGAATGGCTCTCCAGTGGATAGCCTGCCTGGCTTGACGATCTCAAATTCGCATAGGGATGCCCGGGGGTCAGTTGAATCTTTATGGGGAGTGATTGTCGAGCCGAGAGAGCATCCGCTACTGGAATATGTGGTGAACAACGTTCACAGTAGACTTGGAATACCGATTCAGATTTTCCACGGCGCCTCGTCACGCGACTATATCCTGGCTTCATCAATCGGATCTCTGATCGATAAAGGTGATGTTGTCCTTTCTGAGCTAAACGTAAATACTCTTCTTCCCAGCAAGATTCTTAACGGGTTTCATATGTTGGACGAATTCTGGTCCTCGATGGAAGCGAGAAAAAAAATCCTGTTTTTTCAGACCGATTCGATCGTTTGCAAAGACAGTGAATACGAAATCTCAGACTTTCTTTCGTACGACTACATCGGATCCAAATGGAGGTCACGTCGACCAAATTATCTGCTCATCCACGGCGGAAACGGAGGCTTCTCCATCCGCGATTGGAGCGCCTCGGTAGAGTGTATTCACAGATTTCCACCGCATCTTTGGGAAGGAGCAGAAGACGAATATTTCGCGTTTCACCTTCCTGTGATGGGATGCAAGGTCGGGAACGAGCTGTCGTGCGCGAAATTCGCCACCGAAGAGATTTTTCTTACAAAGAGTTTCGGGGCGCACAAAATTGACCGGCTTCCACCGGATGAACTGGAGGCATTTCTAGCGTATTGCCCGGAAGCCAAACGCCTGATAGAAGTCGCGTAGCACGGCGAGCGGAGAGGCATTATTCACTCTTCAGGTTGGCCCTTCCCCGTCCATCTGAGTTCGTTATCGACAAGGCCAGCCTCCATATTGAAATTCAGCCGGCCAAGTCGAAAGAATGTGTTGCTTTCGAATTCTTCCACGGAAAAACCGTTTGAGACATAAGAATCCAAAAGCTCCCTGGCGCCCAGGGCCACATCCCATTTCGGTTCAAAACCCGGTAGAACCCGTCGAATTTTCTCGCAATCCACCCGGTACGACCTTTTGTCGGGTCCGGCACCTTCCGCCATCTCCAACGTGCATCCAGGAACCGTGTCCAAGACGAATTCGGCGATCTCAGAAACTCGATAATTCTCTTCCGTCTTCCCGATATTGAACGCCTCGTCATGTACCCGGTCTCTCGGCGCCTCCAGAACCGCAATGAATGCACGAGATATATCTGAGACGTGAACCAGAGGACGCCACGGAGTACCGTCACTGAGTAATAGAATCGCTTTGGTTGTGAAGGCACTTGCAACCAGGTTATTAAGTACCAGATCCAGGCGCAACCTAGGCGAAACGCCATAGGCAGTGGCGTTTCGCAAATAGGTGGGACTGAAGTGATCATCCGCCAAAAGTGAGAGGTCGCGTTCGACAAGCACTTTGGACTTCCCATACGGCGTGACCGGATTCAACTCTCCGGTCTCGTCAATAAAGTCGACTCCTGAAGCGCCGTATGTACTGCACGATGACGAAAAAAGAAATCTCGAGATGCCACAGTCTTTCGCCTGTTCTGCCAGTCGGACCGAGGCCTTGTGGTTGATCTCGTACGTCAACCCCGGATTGATATCCCCCAGTGGATCGTTCGAGAGTCCAGCGAGATGGATAACCGCGTCCATGCCTTGGAGATCATCGGCAGAGATGTCTCTAATATCTTTTTGTATCGACGGAACGCTTACCGTCTCCTGGGTGAAATTGGTTCCGCGAAATAGATCTGAATCGAATCCGAGTACGTCATGTCCACGCTCCATCAGAAGGGGAGTTAAAACGCTTCCTATATATCCCTTATGACCGGTGACAAATACTTTCAAAGATCTGATCGTCAGGTGCGGTTCAGAATGTCTTGACAATACAAGCAGCGGCGCACTTCCCCGGCAATCCTGTGCCCGCTCCTCCCGGATGGACACCGGCACCGCACAGAAACAGTCCTTCGATGGGTGTGTCGTATCGAAACCACCCGGGGATCGGCCGCATGTAGAGAAGCTGATCCAAGGCGAGATCGACATGATACAAACAGCCGTTGGTTAGTCCGAAACGCTTCTCCAGGTCAGGAGGCGTTTCGACTTGACGATGCACAACACTGCCTTTGAGGCCGGGAGCATGCCGATCCAGCATTGATACGATACGGTCGCCGAATTCCTCTCGGGCGTCTTCCCATTCCTTCTCTCGTAATCTGGAAGGAGTGAACTGGGCCCATACGTGCATCACGTGTTTGTCCGCCGGCGCCAGCGACGGATCAAGGACAGTCGGGATGGATGCCATTAGGGTCGGATTTTCCGGAAGTGTGCCGTATTTGGCCGCATCGAATGCTCGCTCGAAATGATCAAGCGTGGCTCCAATCTGAATTCTCCCGGATACGGATTCGCCGCCTGCCGGTGTTCCCTTGAACTGAGGCATGCGGTCAAGTGCCAGTCGCACGATGGTCACGCTACCGCTGGATCGGATCTGACCAACCTTTTCCACGAAATCGGGGTCGAGCCACTCCGGTCCGGTCAGGCGCTCAAACGTGGTTTTGGGATCGAGAGCTGACACAACGCGGCGAGCCTGAATCTCTTCTCCGTCCTCAAGTGCCACACCTGTGCACTTCCCAACATCAACCAGAATCTTGCTGACCCTGGCGTTCAGCCTGATTTCCGCGCCGGCTTCTGTCGCGACGGCGGCGACCGCGTCGGTAAAGGCTCCGGGACCTCCGCCTGCAAAAACGGCCGTTCGATCCATTCCGCCTGCCCAATGCGGATTGTGATGTAGCAATCCGTACGCCGAGCCTGCACTCCGAGGACCCAACCACGACCCCTTCAGCGCTGTCGCGGCAATCATGGCCTTCAGGGCTTCTGATTCGAATCGTTCGTCGAGCACGTCTTTAATCGTCATCGGAAGAAATCGAAGCGCTTCCGGCATTTCATCCTTCCCGAGTTTTCTGAGCGACCAGCCCAGTTTCAACAGATCGAACGCCCCTGACATCGCGTTCGAGGTCGGATCTGCGAGCGGTTGGGTTAACGCAGAATCCAGGGCACTGCTCACACGTTTGAGAAATGTATTCAGCTCTCGAAACGCTCTGGCGTCAGAATCGGAGAAGCGCGCCACATGGTCCGCTGTCGAGTCGTTTGAATCGAAATAAAGACAATCTCCTTCTTCCGAAGCCAGGATCAGACCACCCCCGCGAATTTTCCTTATTCGGCGCTCATTCAGTTCGAGATCGTCGATGATCGACGGATGAACGAGCTCGATTGAATCGATGGCAGCGGGACCGAGATATCCGGGAGCGATTTCGACCGTCCCCATCGTTCCACCAGTCCGGTCCGCTTTCTCCAGCACAGTGACGGAACGCCCGGCCTTTGCCAGATAGGCAGCCGTTACCAGTCCGTTGAGTCCGGCACCAATGATTGCGATATCTACGACATTGCCCATATCTCTAGTCATTTCCCCTTTTTCAGAATCTCGCGAGCCGCAAGCTGACCCGGGGCGCCCATGACTCCTCCTCCGGGATGAGATCCGGAGCCGCACATATAAAGATTTTTCAGCGGTGTAGAATAACCGGACGTTCCTGGCGTAGGTCTCAGGAAAAACAGTTGATCCAGGGACAATTCACCGTGAAAAATATTTCCCTCTGTCAGGCCGAACGTCTGCTCCATATCCCACGGCGAAAGGACCTGTTTGTGTAATATGATATCCTTCAGGTTGGGTACGTATTCCGAAAGCGTATCGATGACGGCGTCTCCGAAAGCGTCCCGTTCATTGGGCCACGTGGCTCCGTCAGCCAGGTCGTAGGGTGCGTACTGGACAAAAATCGACATGACATGTTTGCCGGGTGGCGCCATGGACGGATCGATCATGGAAGGAATGATGATGTCCAGATACGGGCGCCTGGAAAATCGTCCGTACTTGGCATCGTCGAATGCGCGTTCAACGTAATCGATACTGGGGCTGATTGACATGGCCCCTGCGAGATACGGATGAGTCGGTTCGCCTCGCTGGCGGATTGACTCAAGACACGAAAACTCGGGAAGAGCATCCAGCGAGAGATTCACCTTCCCTGAGGATCCTCTGAATTTGAACCGGTCGATTTGTTTGAGAAACGTGGAATCAAGATGTTCCGGTTCGATTAATTTCCTGAATGTGAGTCTGGGATCTACGCTAGAAACCACGAGTTTGGATTCGATTTCTTCCCCTCCCTCAATAACGACGCCCTGAGCCTCGCCGTTCTTCACGAGAATCTGTTCAATCGGGGCTTCGGTCCGAATCTCTGCACCGAATTCTCGCGCCGCACCCGCCAGGGCTTCCGCCAGGCCTCCCATGCCGCCTCTCGGGAATCCCCACGAGCGAAATCGCCCGTCGATCTCACCCATATAATGATGCAACATCACGTATGCAGACCCAGGAGAGCGTGGGCCCAGAAACGTGCCAATAATTCCACTGGAAGAAAGTGTTCCCTGCAGCACGGGAGTCTCGAAATATTGCTCAACAAAGTCGGCTGAGCTCATGGTCATAAGCTTTGCCAGATCGAACAAATACTCCTCTTTCTTACCGAAATCAGCCGCAATGCGCCTAAGTTGGTTCAGATTTTTTGGGGAGAGCGACGTAGGGCTTGGCGCCGGAGTACTGAGCATGGGCCGGACGGCCATAGCCAAATGGT